>CAZZNK010000032.1:0-22957 GCA_964655585.1 uncultured Flavobacteriaceae bacterium | reverse complement strand
TCCTGTAAATGTATCTGAACCAACGATGCTTCCGCTTGTAATTTGATATGTAAAGTTTGGATCGGTTGCTCCGTATTCTTTGTTTTTTGCATCTGCAGTAAACTCGATAGCTTTTTGAGTAATTGTTAAAATGATGTCTTTACTACTAGCGCTATAAGAACCATTTACAGGAACGGTTGCTCTTAGTGTAACAGTGCCAATATTACCAATTGTTACCGTTTTATTATCTGTACCAGATAAAGAGGTTCCGTTTGCGTTACCAATAATAGAGTAAGAAATTGTACCACTTGAGTCTGATGTAGCATTTAAATCGAAACTTGAGCTTCCATATTCTTTGGTTTGATTTGCGAAGGTTATTGTAGGTGTTAAAAACGTAGTAGTAAATGTTTCTACATTTCCATAAGATGTACCTGCGGCATTTATTGCATAAGATTTAAACGTATAATTTTTTCCAGGAATTAAGCCTGTAAGTGCATTTGTAAATGTTCCAATTCCTGTGCCGATACTTATTTTTGACACATCGCTTCCTCCAATTTCTGGGTTTGCATTTAAGCCTGTTTCAGAATATACAATCCCTCTTTCTGTAATTGTTGCGCCTCCATTGGTAGTAATATTTCCTGCTAATGTTGCTGTGGTAGTTGTAATAGTTGTTGCCGCTGTTGTGCTTAGAGTAGCGGTAGTTGATAATTGTGTAGTAGCGGTGTTTGTAACTACTGCTGGATTGTAATCAAAATAAATATCAGCAGTACTTTCTACAACATCACCTAAAGAAAAAGTGTTTTTAGGTTTTATTTTGAAGAGTACCCAACCATGGCTATCGGGCTCATTAGAGGTGCTATCTGCTAAATGAATATTTTCAAAAATAAATTCAACTTTATTACCATCTGTAATTGATGTTCTGTAATTATGACTTGCAGAAATTTGTTGAAAAGTAGTCCAATCTAAATCTGCATCTAATATGTTTTTTACTACAATATTTATTGCAGATGCTGTTCCTGTATTTTGGAATCGGATTCTATAATTCAAATAATTTGGTATTTCTACGGCATCAATATAGTCACCTTCAAAAACAGTAACATCATTTGGGTCATGAGAATTTACAACAAAATCTGTCATTGTATGCGTATTGTCATTTGTATTTGCATCACCAGCTGTAGGGTTTATGGTTGCAGTATAGCTTAACATATCTCCTCCATTAACAGGATTTGTTGGGTCTGTGGGTGTATTTATATTAAAATACACGTCAATAGTTTTTCTTTGAAAAGGCAACAGGTTGGTGTAATTCCAAGTTAAGCTTGTGCTGGTTTGTGAGTCTGGAGCAGTACTCGCATTTAAAAATGATTCTTGTAAATTATTATAAGATAGATTTACAGCTCCAGAAAGGGTAGAGCTTCCTACGTTTTCATAGATAATTCTTACAGAAGTATCAAAACCAGGCCTAGATTCAGATATAGGAAATACTCTTACCTTAACATCGTTTACAGTTTGGTTTGCGGTAATACAAAAATCAATTATTTGTGTATTTCCAGAGCCAGTAAATGTTGTAGCCTGTGTTGTGGGTGTTACAGTAAAAAATGATGGTAAATTAGGCGTTATTTCTGTATTGATAGCTGCTTCTTGTGTGTAAATGGTGTATTCTCCGTTACCGTTGGTAAATGTTATATTAGATGTGCTTGATCCTAAAGTTGTGATTTTAGCGTTCGTGTAACCAGTATCTGAAGAACTACATCCATTGGCATCAAAATCAAATGAAACTCTACCAGTAATGGTATTTGAATTTGCTGGGATAAACGAACAAATATCAGAAAAATAAGCTGTTGCGTCTTTGTTATTAAAATTTGCAGAGGCATAGGTAACATCATCTACACAGATCAATTGTAAATTAGGGTTGTTAGCTACCGAAAACCCAGCACTAGACATATTACTATTATTGCCATTTTTTAAATTTAAACTTGTTAACGCATTGTCAAAAGTCCTTATGTAAGTTAAGCTTGTTAAATAAGAAAGGTCTAAGCCAGTAATTTGATTGGTGCTACATTTTATTGAGGTAATTGTAGTATTTGTATTTACGTCTAAACTTGTTAATTGGTTGTTACTGCAATCTAACGTTATAAGTCCTGTGTTTTGAGAAATGTCTAAAGTTGTTAATTGATTTTGTCTACAATCTAAATTTGTCAATGTTGCTGTATTTGGTAAATTTATATTAGCAATAGAGTTATTGTACAAAATCAAATTAGTAAGGGCTGTATATTGAGAAAGGTCTATTGTAGTTAATTGATTAGACCCAAATTGTAAAGTTTGTAATGTAGTTGTGTTAGGTAATGTTAATGTTGTGATATTATTCCCGTTTGCGTTTAAATGTGTTAAAGATGTATATGCAGAAACATCTAAAGAAGTTAAATAATTACTGCCACAAATTAAAGTTGTTAAGGTATTAGTATTTGGGAGTGTAAGACCTGTTATCCCTCCTCCCCAGCCAGCAGGGTTTCTGTTATTAGAACAATCTAAATAAGTAAGTTGGGTAAGTGCAGAAACATCTAAATTCGTTAAATCATTTTCTTTACAAATTAAAGAAGTTAGATTTGTAAAAGCCTCAATCCCCGTAAAATCTGAAATACCAAAAATTTCCATTCCTCCACCGCCGTTTGGGTCATTAGGGTCTCCTACTTGCATATCATAATGGTGATCTGAAATATTTAAAACAGTAACTGCTGCTGCTTCTGTTACCGAAATTTCGTTATCATTATTCGTATCAATAGATGGGGAGTAGTTTAGTAAAGCTGCTTTAAATTCTGTGTCTGGTATCGTTACATTTTGCCCATAAAAAGCAGTAGAGAATAATAAAGTACTTACAAATAATAGTATTTTTCTTTTCATAATAATTTTTTTTAAAATTTGTATAATTCATCAAATATAAAAACAAGCCTATAGAAAACTTGGTGCAATTTATTGTAGCAAGGGTTTCATTTAATGAAAGTAGGGTTTCATTAAATGAACGGACTTTTCTTCTTTTTTGTAAAAATGATAGAGAATTAATTATAACACTTTAAAAGGTAGTACTTTTGTAACCTATGATAGACGAAAGAGAAGTAACATCAGAAAAAGCAGTATTAATTGGCGTAATTACCCAGCAACAAGACGAAACAAAATCTAAAGAATATTTAGACGAGTTAGAGTTCTTAACATTAACTGCTGGTGGAAAAGCGGTAAAACGTTTTGTACAAAAATTAGAGAAACCGCATCCGAAGACATTTATTGGTACTGGTAAATTAGAAGATGTAAAGGAGTATATCGATACTCATGATATTGGTACTGCCATTTTTGATGATGAGCTGTCGCCTGCACAACTGCGAAATATAGAAAAAGTATTAGACTGTAAAATATTAGATAGAACCACACTAATTTTAGATATTTTTGCACAAAGAGCCCAAACAAGTTCTGCAAAAACACAAGTTGCCTTAGCGCAATGTCAATATTTATTACCTCGTTTAACACGTCTTTGGACACACCTTGATAAACAAAAAGGAGGTATCGGAATGCGTGGACCTGGAGAGACAGAAATTGAAACCGATAGACGAATTATTAGAGATAAAATTACTTTACTAAAGAAAAAACTCATCATCATAGATAGGCAAATGGCGGTGCAACGAAAAAATCGTGGTAAAATGGTGCGAGTTGCTTTAGTGGGTTACACCAATGTTGGTAAATCTACCTTGATGAATGTAATTAGTAAAAGCGATGTTTTTGCAGAAAACAAGCTATTTGCAACCTTAGATACTACCGTTCGGAAAGTAGTGATAAAGAACATTCCGTTTTTAATGACAGACACCGTTGGGTTTATCAGAAAGTTGCCAACACAATTGATAGAATCATTCAAATCTACCTTAGATGAGGTAAGAGAGGCAGATTTATTACTGCATGTGGTAGATATTTCACATCCAAATTTTGAAGATCATATTACATCAGTAAATACTATTTTAGATGATATTGACAGTGGAGATAAGCCCACCATGATGATTTTTAATAAGATTGATGCTTATACGCATGAAACTATTGATGAAGATGATTTGGTTACCGAACGTACAAAAGCACATTACACTTTAGGCGATTGGAAAAAAACATGGATGAACGATGTAGAGAAAGAGAATATTTTTATTTCTGCACTAAATAAAGAAAACTTAGAAGAGTTTAAAGCGAAAACGTACGATGAAGTTAAAAAAATACATATAAAACGTTTTCCGTATTCACATTTTTTATATGATGAATATGATGGGTAAA
This sequence comes from uncultured Flavobacteriaceae bacterium, assembly GCA_964655585.1. Lineage (GTDB taxonomy): Bacteria > Bacteroidota > Bacteroidia > Flavobacteriales > Flavobacteriaceae > Polaribacter. The sequence goes on along the minus strand of CAZZNK010000032.1, from coordinate 18,679 downwards.
TAGTTCGTTGGATTTTTTTCTATCGGAATATATTGAGAATAAGAATGCTCTTAATCAATAATTCCCATCCGTTTTGCACGATTTTCCCAAGATTTTCTAGCCAGTTGTTGTAAGTCTGCAACGTTGTCACTTTCGTCTATAATTTCTAAACCAAGCAACGTTTCTATTATATCTTCTTGACTTACCAAGCCACTTACAGAACCATATTCATCAACAACCAAGGCAATATGTTCTCGTTTTTCAATGAGTTTTTCAAACAAATCAGGAATAGGTAAATTTCGCTTGGTAACAAGAATATCTCGTTTGATAGTTTTTAGTTGATTTTCTCCTTTTCCTCGAATAATAGCTTCTAACAAATTGTCTTTTAAAAAATACCCTGTAATATGATCTGGAGTTTCAGCAAAAACAGGAATTCTAGAAAAACGTAATTTCGAATTTTTATCAAAAAAAGATTGAATGGTTTGCTGCTCATCCGCAGTTTTTAAAACCGTTCTTGGAGTCATAATATCTTTTACTTGTATTTCTTTAAAGTTGATTAGATTCTTTATCACCTTACTTTCAGACTCCTTAAAAACACCTTCTTGATGTGCAATGTCTGCCATTGCGGTAAAATCTTCTCTACTCAATACACTATTTCCGTGTGCACCTTTACTGCCAATTAATTTTGTGGTTAATTGTAAAACCCAAAGAATACCTGTCCATTTTAATGGGAAAATCAGCAATTTTAGTGTTTTTGTGGTAAAATTAGAGAGTTTTTTCCAATATGTTGCACCAATGGTTTTAGGGATAATTTCTGATGCCACTAAAATTAAAATAGTCATTGCTGCAGAAACAATAAACACACCATAACCATCATCATTAAATAATTTTTTAGCTTCTGTTCCTACTAAAATTGCGCCAACGGTATGTGCTAGTGTATTTAATGTAAGTATCGCAATAAGAGGTTTGTCTACATCTTTTTTTAAAATTTCTAACTGTGTAGCAAAAGGTTTTCCTTCTTTCTTTTTTAGGTTGATAAATGTTGGAGTGACACTTAACAAAACAGCTTCTAAAATAGAACACAAAAAGGAGAAAAAAACAGAAACTGTAGCATAAAGAATTAGTAAAGTCATCTAAAATAAATTTTCAGCTAAAATACAAAAAAGAAAACCCTCAAAAAAGATTCTTTTTTGAAGGTTAAGTTTACTAAAAGTGTAGTTACTAGAAAATATAATTTACTCCCAGACCAAATACTTCTTTAAATTGTACTTTACTTGAAGCGTCATCATCAATAATTGTGTGGAAACTTAAATTTGTAGATAAATATTTATTAATCTGCATTACAAAGTTTAATTGATGGCTAATGTCTATGTTTTGTGGTTTGTCTAAATAGTTAGAAAATAGGCTTACAATGTTTTCCATAGAAACATTTTCCATAACCGTTGTTTTGTGGTATAAAGATGCGTAAAACCCTAATTCATATTTAAAAGTTTTACCTGGGTCTGTACCAAAAGAACCAGCTAATGCATTAGAAACAAAGGTTAATTTATTAGTTGCAGGCGATAAGTTAATTTTAAAATTATCAGATTTTTTCCATAACATACCAGGTCCAAATGTTAAATATCCTGGAGAGAAGAAACTAGAAATAGGAGTGGTTGCATTTGGGTCTGCTACATAATCAAATCCTTCAGAAAATTGTGATCTTAAGTTTAAAAAGAAAGAATAAGACCAATTTCCAGTAGCTTTTTTACCTACTAAAGAGTTAAATTCAAAACTATCGTCTGTTTTTCTTTGTCCGTTAGATTTTGTATTGCTTAAACCGTATGTTGCCATAATTTTATTGTCCCAAGTCCAATCATCTTTTGCATAATTAAAATCGTAATTTAATCCTAAATTACCAGCAACTGTATTGTCTCCACCAGAAACCCAGTTAGAAAACATAGATTGATTGATTAAAAAAGTGATGTTTCCGTCTTTTTTCCAGTTAGATTTAGGAGTGACTTTTTTTTCTTGTGCCATTGTAGTAAGACCTACGAATAAGGCGAGTATAAATACTGTTTTTTTCATTGTTGTTGTTTAATAGATTTAAGCGTGCAAAATTACACTTTTAAGTTTAGACAACATAATCTTGTAGAAGTCACCTTTTGTGAAAAATATATTTAATCCCAAATCCAAAAAATTCTTTAAATTGAATTTTACTTGATGCATTATCATCAATAATTGTATGAAATTTTAGGCTCATTGTAATTACTTTATTTACATAAATAAAAAAGTTAATTTGGTAATCAAGATCAATGTTTTCTGGTTTATTAAAGTAATCTGAATACAAAGTAATAATGTTCTCCATTTTAACATTTTTCATTACTTCAAATTTTAAATAACCAGAAAGGTTAAATCCTAAACTGAATTTTATATTATCACCTTGTTCTACTCCATATTGTCCAGAAAACTCATCAGAAACAAAAGTGATTTTTGCAGTAGCAGGAGCGATATTTATTTTTGCATTGTCAGATTTTTTCCAAAGCATTCCTGGTCCAAAACTTAAATAAGCTGGAGAGAACCAGTCAGAAACAGCAATTTTAGGTGTTTTTTTATAATCATAACCTCTAGCGTATTGTGATTTGAAGTTTAGAAAAAATGAAAGAAACCAATCCTTTTTAGTTTTTACCCCTAATAAAGAGTTGTATTCATAATTGTCATTTGTTTTTTGATAACTATTTTCTTTAGAGTAGCTCAATCCGAAATCTGTAATAATTCTATTATCCCAGTTTATGTTGTTGTTTTTGTAATTAAAATCATAATTAACGCCAATATTACCGGCAACGGTATTCTCTCCACCAGATTTCCAATTAGAAAAATTATTTTGATTAAATAAGAAAGTGAGTTTCCCTGTAATAGACCATTTTTTTGGAATACTATCTGTTTTTTCTTGAGAAAAAATAGATATTTGAAATGCAAAAAAACAAAGAAGTAGTAATTTCTTCATTAGAGTTATGGATGGTAGAATATAGTTATTAGTGCTCAATTATATTTTAAATAAATTAAATTTAGTTTTTTTTAACTTTAAAAAGGGGTACAGTAGAACAGGCTTCGCCAAATAAAATATTTTTCACTATAGGTTGTATTTTTTCCACAAGCATTGTATATGCAGAAGCCGGTATAGGCTTGTTTGCACAACCTTTTATAATAATAGGCTTGTCTTTGTAATTAGTAATCTCTAGATTTTGAATAATTTCTTGATAAATTATGGTTTCTAACAATTCTAAATTACCAACTACTATTTTTTTTGTAAAAGGTGCTAATTTTGTGGTAATTAATAAATATGCCCAAGAAGGAATAATAGCATCTACAGAGCAAGTTAAAGCTACAAAAGTATCTTGATATTTACTCCAATTATGCGCATCAATAAAAACTCTAAAATCTTTTTCTTTTAAGATGATTTCTTCAAATAACCAGTCTTTAATATCTAAAGAAATTCGTTTTCCTTTCGGATAAAAATCTTCTAAATCTATAGTGATTAATTTGCTATTTGCAACTCTATTGATAATTTCTTTTGGCATGCTTATAACATTCCGAGTTCTAACTTTGCTTCTTCACTCATCATATCTTGTGTCCAAGTAGGGTCAAAGGTAATTTCTACTTCGCAGTTGTTAATGTCTTTCATAGATTTTACTTTAGTTTCTACTTCTGCAGGCATACTTTCTGCTACAGGGCAATTAGGCGATGTTAAGGTCATTAATATCTTAGCATCATTATCGTCATTTACAAAAACATCGTAAATTAATCCTAATTCGTAAATATCTACGGGAATCTCAGGGTCGTAAATGGTTTTAATTACGTCAATAATTTTATCACCAATTTCTTGTATTTTATCTTCGGTCATTTTTTTTAGTTGTTCAATTTTACTTGTTGCGCTAAGGCATACATTTTTATTTGTTTTATCATAGAAACCAATCCGTTGGCTCTTGTGGGACTTAAATGTTCTTTCAATCCGATTTTGTCAATAAAAGAAGTATCAGTATTCAAAATGTCTTTTGGTTTCTGATTTGAAAATACCCGCAATAATAACGCCACAATTCCTTTGGTTAGAATAGCATTACTATCTCCAGTAAAAATCAAAACATCATCTTGTAACTCTGAAAACAACCATACTTTAGATTGGCATCCGCTTATTAGATTTTCGTCCAATTTATATTTGTCATCAATTAAAGGCAAAGATTTACCAAGATCGATAATGTATTCATAACGTTCCATCCAATCTTCAAAGTATGAAAACTCATCAATAATTTCTTCTTGTATTTCTTTGATAGTCATTTTTTAAACTTATTTTTGCCTCAATAAAAAGCGTGTTTTGTAAAAGCGCAAAATTACGGTAAAAAAATAAGAAATGAGTAAATTATTAGCAGTTGGTACTGTAGCTTTTGATGCTATTGAAACACCGTTTGGTAAAACCGATAAAATTTTAGGAGGTTCAGGAACTTTTGTAAGTTTAGCAGCAAGTCAATTTGGTGTAGAAACAGGGGTTGTTTCTGTGGTTGGTGGAGATTTTCCACAAGCGTATTTAGAGATGATGAACAGCAAAGGGATTGATACTTCTGGTATTGAAATTATCAAAGAAGGAAAAACATTTTTTTGGAGTGGGAAATATCATAACGATATGAATTCTCGTGATACTTTAGTAACAGAATTGAATGTTTTAGAACATTTTACACCCGTTGTTCCAGAAAAATTTAGAAATGCAAGTATTGTAATGCTAGGTAATTTACACCCGTTAACACAAGCATCAGTATTAGATCAAATGGAAGTAAGACCAAAATTAGTAGTTTTAGATACTATGAATTTTTGGATGGATATAGCTTTAGATGATTTACATACTGTTTTAAAACGTGTAGATGTAATTACAATTAATGATGAAGAAGCGCGCCAATTAAGTGGAGAATATTCTTTGGTAAATGCAGCAAAGAAAATACACACAATGGGACCCAAATATGTGGTGATTAAAAAAGGAGAGCACGGAGCTTTATTATTTAATCATGGAAAAATGTTTTACGCACCCGCATTACCATTGGCAGAAGTATTTGATCCAACAGGAGCAGGAGATACTTTTGCAGGAGGTTTCTGCGGATATTTAGCAAAAACCGAAGATATATCGTTTGAAAACATGAAAAATGCGATTATTTATGGTTCTAATCTAGCATCGTTTTGTGTAGAGAGATTTGGTACAGAACGAATGGAAGAACTCACAGCAGACGAAGTTAAAAGCCGATTACGAGCTTTTAAAGAATTGACACAATTTGATATTGAATTAGCATAATATACAAATCCGCGTTTAACAACGCGGATTTTTTTACACTAAATTTTTAAAAAGGTCATTCCTACGAAAGCAGGAGTCTCAAAAATAAAGAAAATAGATATAAATTAAATTTGATTCCTGCTTTGGCAGGAATGACAAAACACAACTAAAAAATGAGTGACGCTTTAAAACACGAATGTGGTATTGCATTAGTTAGATTAAAAAAACCATTACAGTTTTATAAAGACAAATATGGTTCTGCTTTCTACGGAATAAATAAAATGTATTTATTAATGGAAAAGCAGCACAACCGTGGGCAAGATGGTGCTGGTTTTGCGAGTGTAAAGTTTAATGTAGAGCCAGGAACAAGGTATATTAGTAGAGTTAGATCAAACAAAGCACAACCCATTCAAGATATTTTTGCACAAATTAATGAGCGTTTAAATGGTGTTTTAGAGAAAAATCCTACAAAAAAAAATGATGTTTCTTGGCAAGAAGAAAATATGCCATATGTAGGAAATTTATTTTTAGGGCATGTTAGGTATGGTACTTTTGGTAAAAATAGTATAGAAAGTGTACATCCGTTTTTACGTCAAAGCAATTGGAAACATCAAAATTTAATTGTGGCGGGTAATTTTAATATGACCAATTCAAAACAATTGTTAGATGAGTTGGTTGAGTTGGGTCAGCATCCCAAAGAATTTACAGACACGGTTACAGTGATGGAAAAAATTGGTCACTTTTTAGAAGAAGAAGTGGCAAATTTGTATTTAAAAGCCAAAGAAAAAGGGATGAGTAAAGTAGAAGCATCTCCTTTTATTGAAGAACAAATTAACTTGCAACGTATTTTGCAACGATCAGCAAAAAATTGGGACGGCGGTTATGCTATGGCAGGCTTGTTGGGACACGGAGATGCGTTTGTGTTGAGAGATCCATCAGGAATTAGACCCGCTTTTTATTACCAAGATGATGAGGTTGTTGTGGTTGCATCAGAAAGACCCGTAATTCAGACTGTTTTTAATGTAAATATCGAAGATGTAAAAGAGTTAGATAGAGGAAGCGCATTGATTATTAAAAAAAGTGGAGAAACGTCTATTCAACCTATTTTAGAACAAAAACCAAATTTAGCCTGTTCTTTTGAACGTATTTATTTTTCAAGAGGAAGTGACGCTTCTATTTATCAAGAGCGAAAAATGTTAGGAAGATTAGTGTTTCCACAAATTTTAAAATCGATAGATAGCGATATTTCAAATACGGTTTTTTCATATATTCCAAATACTGCAGAAACGTCTTTTTACGGAATGATGGAAGCTGCAGAAGATATTTTAAATCAGCAAAAAACTGCAAAAATTTTATCAGGAGGAGGAAAAATGTCAGCTGAAAAAGTGACTGCTATTTTATCAGAAAGACCACGTTTTGAAAAAATAGCGATAAAAGATGCCAAATTGCGAACTTTTATTGCAGATGATAGTAGTAGAGATGATTTGGTGGCACATGTGTATGACGTTACCTATGGTGTGGTAAAGCCAACAGATACGTTGGTAATTATTGATGATAGTATTGTGAGAGGAACTACTCTAAAGCAAAGTATTATTAAAATCTTAGACCGATTGAATCCGAAGAAAATTGTAGTGGTTTCTTCTGCTCCACAAATTCGCTATCCAGATTGTTATGGAATTGATATGGCAAAAATCAATAACTTTATTGCTTTTAAAGCAACAGTTGCTTTGTTAGAAGAAACAAACCGAATAACTATTTTAGAAAGCATTTATCAAAAATCAATAGCACAAAGAGGTAAGCCTGATATCGAAATTGTAAATTATGTAAAAGAAATGTATGCACCTTTTACGGCACAAGAAATTTCTAATAAAATTGCTCAAATGTTAAAAACGGAGAGTATTGATGCAGAGATTGAGGTAATTTATCAGACCGTAGAAAATTTACATATTGCGTGTCCTAATAACTTAGGAGATTGGTATTTTACAGGAGATTATCCAACCGATGGAGGTCATAGAGTAGTAAACGAAGCATTTATTAATTTTTATGAAGGGAATGATAAAAGAGCTTATTAATTTGGGAAAGTGATTTTTTTTTGCTAACTTAGTAAAAAGTATGCTTGTCACATTTATTGTCGATTAAGAATTAAGTATCTTAAAGCCTTAAGTGTAGTATTAATAAATTATATTGCTATGTTAAAACAAATACAAAATATTATATGTGTTATTTTATTTTTTTGGACAGTACTTCTATCTTCACAAACTGTCTTAATAAATGAGGGTTTTTCTAGTGGGGCATTACCTGCGGGTTGGAGTAATATTAATAACGGCGGGACTGCTGGTCAAACATGGGAGTTTAATGATCCGGGCACAAGAACTATAACAGCAGGGAATATTTCTGGGAATTATGCTATTTTAGATAGTGATAATTATGGCTCTGGAAATAATCAAAATGCAAGATTAATAACTCCAGCTTTTTCTACTGGAATTTATGAAACTATAACCTTAGAATTTGATTACCAATATAGAGATTTTGATGGAGGAGAATCCTGTGTAGTAGAGGTTTATAACGGTAGTATCTGGATAGAGGTTTTTAGAAAAGAATTAGGAGAAGAAAATTATGTAAGTGCAAGTACTGGAGCGAATTTAGAAACTATAGATATTACGTCCGAAACGAATGGTGTATCGAATGCGCAAGTAAGGTTTACATATATAGGAGCATATGATTGGTGGTGGGCAATAGATAATGTAAAAATTACAGGAACATTACCTTCTTCTGTAAACTCATATTTAGGTCCAGGAGGTGTAGGGAAGACTGACGGATCCTCTTCTTTAAAATTTTGGATAAGAACAGATAATGGTGTTAGTACTACTGGAACTTTAGTTGATGGTGTTAGCAATTCTGCGGGTGTTGGTGCATTAGATATTTCTGAAACAGGTACGCAAAGACCTACTTTGGTTAGTTCAGCCATTAATGGATATAATGAAATTAGTTTTTCAGGCTCAAATAGATTAAGAACAGGTTTAACGTTAACAACAAGTAATTTTGTGACTAACCAAGCCTCTTCTTTCACAGTTGCTCGTGCAAACAATACTACTCAAAGTACATCTGTTTACACAACAGATCCTTTGGTAGCGACTACACGTTTTTCTAACCATATACCTTGGAGTGGTACTGTTTATTATGATTTTGGAACTTGTTGCGGAACTTCTGCAAGAATAGCCGTTAGCTCATTAACAGGGCTTACATCTTATTCTTTATGGACTTATGATGCAAATTCTGCAACAGGAAAACAATTGTATAGAAATGGAACTTTATTACAGAATAGAGCAGGAGTTTCTAGCTATACAAGTCATGCTACGCAAAGATTTAATTTAGGAGCAAACACCTCAGGAAGTGGTGGTTTTATTGGAGATATTGCTGAAGTTATTATATTTAAAGATAAATTAAATACAGCCCAACGGATTATTGTAAATAATTATTTAAGTGCTAAATTCGGATTGACTTTAAATGTAAATGATTTTTATACACAAGATAATGGAGGAGGGAATTTTGATCATAATGTAGCAGGTATTGGTAGGGCTTCTGACGCTTCATTACATGTAGATTCTCAAGGAACAGGAATAATTAGAATAAATACTCCATCAAATTTAAATAATGATGAATTTTTATTTTGGGGAGAAGAAACAAAAGGAGCAACGTATAATTTTACAACAGATGTTAACCATGTAGAGCGTTTAAATAGTAAATGGCGTGTAAGTAAAAGAAATGATGTTGGTACAGTATCTGTTGTTGTAAAAGCTTCTGACCTTACCTTTGCATCAGCAGATGGTTGCAATTTAATTCGGTTAATAGTAAGTAATGTGTCAGATTTTTCATCAGGAAAAACTACCTATAACTTTACACTTAGCGGAGGGGTTTATACAGCAACCAATGTAAGTTTTACTGATGGAGATTATTTTACACTAGAATATGTAGATCAAATTATTTTAGATGCAACAGCAGTTTATAATGGTTCAGGAACAGCAAACGTACCAGACATCACTGATGGTTGTTATAAATTATTGATAAAAGCTACGGCAGACGGAACACCTTCTCTTGCAGAAAATGCACATGTTAGAGAAATACAAGTAGAAGCTGGCGGTAAATTAGTAGTTAATACAGGGATTTACTTGCAAGTAGCAAAAGGAATAAATAATGCAGGAGATATACGTTTAATTGGAAATTCACAAATTATACAAAAACACACAGGAATCTCTCAAGTTACAGGAACAGGGAAATTATATATGGATCAAACGAGTGTTAATACCGATGTGTATCAATCAGGATATTGGTCATCACCCGTAACTAGAGAAGGGACAGCGTTTTTTATAAAAGATATTTTAAAAGATGGAACTACACCAACATCAGCAACTTCAGGGACTAATGAAATTACCTTTACAGATATTCATACTCTAGATGGTTCTTTGGGGCCTCCAATAGAAATAAGTGGGCGCTGGCTGGCAAAATTAATAAATGCAACCGATTGGACACGTCAAATTAGTCCGACAACAGTAGTATTTAAACCAGGAGAAGGTTGGAATATGAAAGGATTAGGTGCGAATTTTACGTTTAAAGGAATTGCTAATGATGGAGATTATATGTCATCCATAGATCAAGATAAGTTAAGTTTAATAGGAAACCCGTATCCATCTGCTTTAGATGCAGATCAGTTTATTAATGATAATGTAGAAGGAAGTACTAATAGTGCTATTGTAGGGACATTATATTTTTGGGAAGCTGGTAATGCGGCAACGCATGTTAGAGGAGATTATACTGGAGGTTATGCAACTTATACTCTATCAGGAGGTGTAGGGACTGCAGCTTTTAATACTAAAATACCTAGTCAATATATTGCATTGGGGCAAGCCTTTTTTGTATGGCGAAGTCTAGCTGGTACAGGAACAATACAGTTTAATAACAATCAAAGAATTTTTCAAACATTGGGAGGAGGCAATCAATTTTATGGGAAAAGTAACGAAAAAGAGGCAAAAACAACAGATACAATTGCTAGATTACGTTTTGGTTTTGAGTTTGATTCAGGTGATGAAGGAGTTTTTCATAGGCAAGTAATGATTGCTTTTATGGGATTAACCGATAATTTTGAAAATGGGTATGACGGAGAAATGTTTGATAGGAAACCAGCAGATATCGCCTTAAAAACGAATGATTGGTCAAGTGATTTTGTAATTACAGCGATTGAAGATTTTAATGAAAATTTAAAAATTCCGTTATCAGTATATTTAGATCAAAATAGAAGCATAACATTTAAGCTAGATAAATTAGAAAATTTAACTACGGATGTTTATTTAAATGATACTAGCACAAACCAGTATTATAATTTAACAGACACGAATACTTCGGTTTCTTTAGATATTGATGCCGGTACTTATACAGATCGTTTTTTTATAACTTTTACAAATACGGCTTTGGCAGTTGATGAAGAAATGTTTGGAGAAAGTCTATTAGTTTCTTATCAAAAAGAACAAGAAGTTTTACAGATAAAGAACCCAGAAAGACTATCAATAGAGTCTGTTGAAATATATACTATTTTAGGACAGAGAATAGGTGTTTTAAAAAATAACACTTTAAATAAACCAGTCTCTTATTTTTCATTAAAACATATTTCATCTGCTATTTATTTAATTAACATAAAGACAGATAAAGGGGTTGTTTCTAAAAAAATAATAGTACACTAAGAAAATAGCATTGATCTTTGAATCTTAGTATCAGGAATGTGTTTGTGCAAATTAAAATCAGCTCAAATACATTTACAAGAAAAAGAATGAAGCAATAAATTAAGATAAAGGAAAGTCAATTTTAATATAAAAAGCACCCAAATTTGGGTGCTTTTTATATCTATAAAGTTTATATATAATTACTTCGCCTCTGCATATCTACGCTCAACTTCGTTCCAATTTATTACATTAAAAAATGCTTGTACATAATCTGGTCTTCTGTTTTGGTAGTTTAAATAGTAGGCGTGTTCCCACACATCTAATCCTAAAATTGGTGTTCCGTCACAACCAGTATTTGGCATTAACGGATTATCTTGATTTGGTGTAGAACAAACAGAAACTTTACCTCCTTTATGCACACATAACCATGCCCAACCAGAACCAAAACGAGTTCCTGCAGCTTTTGCAAAGGCATCTTTAAACGCATCAACAGAATCAAATGCAGCTTCAATAGCATCTTTTAATTCGCCTGATAAACGTCCTTTCCCTTCAGGATTCATTACAGACCAAAACAATGAGTGATTGTAAAAACCACCACCATTATTTCTAACAGCACCGTTGTTCATATCCATATTTTCAAGAATATCTTCGATAGATTTTCCGTCTAGATCAGTTCCTGAAATAGCATTGTTTAAATTATTTGTATATCCGTTATGATGTTTTGTATGGTGAATTTCCATAGTTCTTGCATCAATATGTGGTTCTAACGCATCATAAGCGTATCCTAATTCTGGTAATTGAAAAGCCATAATTGTATGTTTTAAATGATTATTTTTTTTAGTTTGCTGTAAAAATAATCAAAAAAGTAAAGAAATCAATTAATATTTCTTTTGATTATTGATAGTAGAATAGATAAAGCTGATACTAGTAATCTCCATCTTTAGGGTGATTTGCCATAAATTCTTCAGCTTTTTCTACCATTTCACTACTTCCGCAGAAAAACGGAACTCTTTGATGCAGCTCAGTTGGTTGTATATCTAGAATCCTTCTGTAACCATCGGTAGCTTTTCCTCCAGCTTGTTCAGCAATAAAACCCATCGGATTACATTCATATAATAAACGCAATTTTCCTTTTGGACCAATAGTACTTGTAGGGTATATATAGATACCACCTTTAATCATATTTCTGTGAAAATCTGAAACTAAAGAACCTATATATCTTGATGTATATGGGCGATTGTCTTTTTCTTCTTGGCAATATTTTAAATATTCTTTCACGCCTTGAGGAAAATGCACATAATTCCCTTCGTTGATAGAATAGATTTTTCCATCTTTTGGATACTGCATATTTGGGTGTGATAAATAAAATGTACCAATTGCAGGGTTTAACGTAAATCCGTTAACGCCTTTTCCTGTAGTAAAAACTAGCATAGTAGAAGTTCCGTAAACAATATAACCTGCGGCAACTTGCTCATTTCCTTTTTGAAAAAAATCTTCTTTTGTTACAGGTGTTCCGTCTGGAGAAACTCTTCTATAAATAGAAAAAATAGTACCTACAGAAACATTTACATCAATATTAGAAGATCCATCTAAAGGATCCATCAGCAAGACATATTTATTGTCATTTCCGCTATTTTTACCTTCAACAATTACATAATCATCTTCTTCTTCGCTGGCAATTCCACAAACAATCTCTCTATTGATAATTGTTTGTTTAAACAAATCATTTGCTAATACATCTAATTTTTGTTGTGTTTCTCCTTGAATGTTTATATCACCAGAAGCCCCAGTAATATCTACCAAACCAGCTTTCCTAATTTCGTAGTTTACAGCTTTTGCAGCTAACCGTATTGCGTTAATTAGTCTAGAAAGTTCTCCTGAAGAGTATTTGAAATGTTTTTGATTGTCGATGATAAACTCACCAAGCGTCATATGTTTTCTGTTCATAGCAAATTTAATTTTGACTACAAAGATGCCAACTTTTTTACGCAACTACAACGATTTCGTGCTTTATTTGTTCTCAGTAATTAAATGTTTTAACATACTATTAGTTTTTCAATATTTATAAATAAGTTACTTTTGAGTAAATTTAAAAAATGGATTTTATAATTCGAAAAGGAAGTAAAAAAGACATGCAATCAGTTTTTAAATTGATTACTGAATTGGCAGTATTTGAAAACGAACCAAATGCTGTTGCTATTTCTGTGGATAATTTACTACGAGACGGTTTTTCTGAGCAACCAAAATTTAAAACTTTTGTTGCTGAACAAAATGGTGAAATTATAGGTGTGGCATTATTTTACGAAAGATATTCTACTTGGAAAGGAAAAGCAATTCATCTAGAAGATTTAATTGTAACGCAGCATAAAAGGAGCTTAGGTGTAGGGAAAGAATTGTATTTTAAAGTATTAGAATATGCCTATAAAAACAACTACAAAAGAGTAGCTTGGGAAGTATTAGATTGGAATAAAAATGCGATTGATTTTTACAAAAAATCTGGAGCAACTATTTTAGAAGGCTGGAAGGTAGTGCATATGACTGAAGGGAATTTGCAGAAATTTATAGAAAAATAATGAAAATATTTAAGTTTGGGGGTACATCGGTAAAAGATGCTGATGCTGTAAGAAATGTAGTAAAAATCATACAAAAAGAAGGTGTAGAAAACACATTGATAGTTATTTCTGCAATGGGAAAAATGACGAATGCCTTCGAGAAAATTGTGGATGCATTTTATAATAAATCTAAAGAATTATCAAATAGTATTCGCTTTGTAGAAATGTATCATCAAAAAATTATAGATGATTTGTTTGATAAAAATGATGAAATTCACACCGATACGAATCTGTTATTTGGAGAGTTGAGTGGGTTTTTAGCAACAAATACCTCGCAAGATTATAATTTTTTATACGATCAAATTGTTAGTTTTGGTGAGTTGCTTTCTACAAAAATTATGAGTGCTTATCTGTCAAAAATCGGAATTGAAAATAATTGGTTAGACGTTCGGAATTTTATAAAAACAGATAGCAATTACAGAGATGCAAAAGTAAAATGGGAGCTTACAGAAGATGTTATTAAACACAAAATAGATATCTCTATTTTAAATATTACACAAGGATTTTTAGCTGGTAACAACGGGAAAACAACAACTTTAGGTAGAGAAGGCTCTGATTATACCGCTGCAATTTTTGCTTACTGTTTAGAGGCAGAAAGTGTTACTATTTGGAAAGATGTAGAAGGAGTTTTAAATGCAGACCCTAGAGTGTTTACAGACACTCAATTACTAACTCAAGTATCATATACAGAGGCGATAGAAATGGCGTTTTACGGAGCCTCTGTAATACATCCTAAAACCTTGCAACCGATAGAAAAAAAACGAATTCCGTTGTTTGTCCGTTCTTTTATAGATACAAAAAAAAGGGGGACAAAGGTTAGTAAAGGCGTAGATTTAGAGCCAAAAACACCCTGTTTTGTAGTGAAGAAAAATCAAACGTTAGTGTCTATTTCTGCAAAAGATTTTTCGTTTATGGTAGAAAATAATATTAGCTATATTTTTAAAAAATTGCATCAATATAAATTAAAGGTAAATGTAATTCAGAATTCAGCAATCAGTTTTTCAGTTTGTATTGAAGATAAATACAACTTGTTTAACGATTTTTACAATGCCTTAAAAACATCTTTTAATATAAAATACAACGTTGATGCAACACTTTATACGATTCGTCATTTTGATAAAAAATCAATTAAAAAGATAGAAAAAAAGGGAACTATTTTACTAAAACAAACAAGTAGTAAAACTGTACAGATAATTCTAAAATAGGAATCAATTTTTATAGTACCTTTGTAGGTATGTCTAAAAATTTAATGAATGAGTTTAGTTACATCTAAAGAAATCGCGAAAGTAATAGGAGTTGATAAATTAGGATTTGTCGGAGTGTTTTTGGGTTGGGTATTGTTAAAGGTTTTGCGTATTTCTACAATCAATAAAATATATAATAAAAATAAACATAAATCAGGCTTAACATTTTTAAATGGTGTCTTAGATCAATGTAAAATCACCTTTGAAATACATGAAGATGATTTAAAAAGAATTCCAAAAGAAGGACCATTTATTACTATTTCGAATCATCCTTTAGGAGGCATAGATGGAATCTTATTGTTAAAATTATTGATAGAAAAAAGAGCAGATTATAAAATAATAGCCAATTTTTTATTACACAAAATAGAGCCGTTAAAGCCTTATGTAATGCCAGTAAATCCTTTTGAAGACAGAAAGGATGCAAAATCTAGCATTGCAGGTATTAAAAGTGCATTGTTGCATTTAAGAGAAGGGAAGCCGTTGGGTATTTTTCCTGCAGGAGAAGTTTCTTCTTATAAAGATGGAAAATTAATAGTTGATAAACCTTGGGAACAAGGAGCGGTTAGGTTGATAAAAAAAGCCGAAGTCCCGGTAATTCCAATCTATTTTCACGCAAAAAACAGCCGTCTTTTTTATATACTTTCTAAAATTAGTGATACGTTAAGAACGGCAAAATTGCCTTCAGAGTTAATGTCTCAAAAAAATAGAGTTATTAAAGTACGTATAGGGAAACCAATTTCTGTTAAAGATCAAAATGAGTTTCAAGACATTCCTTCTTTTTATGAGTTTTTGAGAAAAAAAACATACATGTTGGCAAAACCTTTTGAAAAAGCTTCGAAAAAGCTTTTATCGACTAGAAATTTAAAGATTCCGAAAAAAGTAAAAAAAATTACTGCACAAAGAAAGCAGGAGTTATTTATTGATGAAATTGAAAAGCTAAAAGATGATGGACAACGCTTATTGGTAAGTAAAAATTACGAAGCCTATTTTGCAAATGCCAAAGAAATACCAAACATATTACACGAAATAGGTAGGTTGAGAGAAATTACCTTTAGAGATGTAGGCGAAGGAACTAATAAAGCTATAGATTTAGATAAATTTGACAGGTATTATTACCACCTTTTTTTATGGGATAATGTAGCGAATGAATTGGTTGGTGCTTATAGAATGGGGCTTGGTAAAGATATTTTTAAGAAATACGGAATCAACGGATTTTACATACAAACGTTGTTTAGAATAGAGCCAGAATTGTATGCAATGATGCAAAATACAATGGAGTTAGGAAGGGCTTTTGTGTCAAAAAATTATCAACAAAAACCAATGCCATTATTTTTGCTTTGGAAAGGGATTATACACGTAACACTGCGTTATCCGTCTTATAAATATTTAATGGGAGGCGTAAGTATTAGCAATCAGTTTTCTCATTTTTCTAAATCGTTGATGATAGAATTTATGAAATCTCATTATTACGATCCTTATGTGGCGCAATATATACGCCCCAAAAAAGAGTTTAAAGTAAAGCTAAAGGATGCAGATAAAGATTTTGTCTTTGATGCAACAGCATCAGACATGAAAAAATTTGATAAAATTATTGACGAGTTAGAACCAGGTATTTTAAGAGTGCCAGTATTGATAAAAAAATACATCAAACAAAATGCCCGTTTGGTGGCGTTTAATGTAGATCCTAAATTTAATAATGCCATAGACGGATTACTGTATATTAAGGTTGATGAAATTCCAGACAGTACCGTAAAACCTGTAATGGAAGAGTTTCAGGCAGAATTAGAAAAAAGAGCTACAGAATTACTTCAAAAGAAGTAGAATCTGCCAAAAAAGCAGTGTTTTTTCTTTGGTATGGTTATAGAGTTGTAAATAGTAATTAAAAAATATAAAAAATGAAAATCTTTTTAAAACTCCTATTAACTGCTTTAGCGGTTATCTTATTAGCCAATATTTTACCAGGAATTATAGTAAATAATTATGTAACAGCAATTATTGTTGCTGCAGTAATTTCACTTTTAAACATGTTTGTAAGACCCCTGTTAATCTTTTTTACCTTACCTGCAACCATTGTAACTTTAGGATTATTTCTATTTGTAATCAATGCAATTATTATTTTATTAGCAGGAAAATTAGTAACAGGATTTGCAGTTAGCGGATTTTTTACAGCCTTGTTATTTAGTGTTTTACTATCAATATTTAGGTCGTTTTTATTTTCATTGCTAAAAGAAAAGAAAGAACTGAAATAGAGTTATTTACCCTTTGTAAAATAGATTAAAAGTAGTAATTTTGCATCCGATTTTTTAAAGAAAACTATAAAATGAATATTACAAAAGAAAATATAAACGCATTAAATGCAGTTGTAAAAGTAGATATTGTTGCAGATGATTATAAAGCAAAAGTAGCCGAAGTATTGGGCGATTATCGTAAAAAAGCAGACATTCCAGGTTTTAGAAAAGGGCATGTGCCAATGGGGATGATAAAAAAGCAATACGGTAAATCTGTAATGATAGATGAGGTAAACAAACTCTTACAAGATTCTTTAAATAAGTTTTTGGTTGAAGAAAAGTTAGATATTTTAGGAAATCCATTACCAAGAGTACAAGATGATTTTTCTTGGGATAAAGAAACATTCTCTTTTGAATTTGAATTAGGATTATCGCCAGAGTTTACAGTAGATTTAAACTCGAAAAAGAAAGTTACGCAATACAACATTATTGCAGAAGATAGTTTGATTGATAAAGAAGTAGAAAATTTACAATCTCGTTATGGTAAAATGAAAGCGGTAACAGTAGCCGATAAAAAATCTAACGTAACAGGGACTTTTACAGATGGAGAAAATATCGATAAAAAATCGACTATTGCTGTGAGTGATATCAATGGTAAATCGAATATAAAGAAATTTGTAGGTGCAAAAATTGGTGATGTTTTAGAATTGAAAACTAAAAAATTATTTACTGATGATCATAAATTAATGGGCGCTTTAGGGATGTCTCATGATGAAATACATGGTTTAGATATAAACGTTTCTTTTACTATTGAAGAAATAACAGAAACAGAATTGGCAGAGTTAGATCAAGATTTGTTCGACAAATTATTTACTGACGGAAGCGTAAAATCTGTTACTGAATTAAGAAACAGAATAAAAGACGATGCAGAAAAACAATTTGCACAACAAACAGATCAACAATTATTAAATGCCGTAACGGAACATTTGGTAGCAAATACAAAATTTGATTTGCCAGCAGAATTTTTACAAAAATGGTTGGCAACAGCAGGAGAAAAAGAATTGACTTTAGAAGAAGCTGCTGAAGAATATAATAAATCTGAAAAAGGGTTGCGTTATCAATTAATCGAAGGAAAGATTATGAAAGATAATGACATCAAATTAGATTATGCAGAATTGCAAGACTATGCAAAAGGATATATCAGATCTCAAATGGCACAATTTGGTAATATGAATCCTGAGGAAAAAGAATTGAATGAAATTGCAGATAGAATTTTATCAAATCAAGAAGAAGCAAAACGTTTGCAAGAGCAGTTAATGTCTCATAAATTAATTACTTTTTACAAAGAAAATATGAGCTTCAAAACAAAAGAAGTTACTTATGAAAACTTTGTAAAAGAAGTATATAAATAAAGAATGAATCGTATTCAATGTAAAAAATCCTGAGTTGTTTGCTCAGGATTTTTTTGTTTTAAAATTTTGTATAGTTATGCCCGTATTGTGGAGAATTATACACGAACGTATTGGTATATGAAACGTAGCAGAATAAACAAACAATTTCGTTCGTTAGAAAAATAAACATAGCAGCCAAAACACAAAACTTTATTTTT
>CAZZNK010000031.1:0-24887 GCA_964655585.1 uncultured Flavobacteriaceae bacterium | reverse complement strand
CATACGGAAACTGAATGGCAATAATTTCATTTTTACGATGCACTAAAGGCAAGATAGAAATTCTTTTCATTATTTTTTTAGCCCAATTTAGGTAAAAAGACTAAAATAGGCAAGTGTGCTAAAAAAAAGAATTGTTTAAGTAAACAACGCTTTTAATTCGGTAGCATCATTTGGGTTCATTTTATCGGCCAAAACCAGGCTTAGTTGTTTTCTTCTTAAGGCACCTACAAAACGTTTTTTTTCTAAATCAGTTTCTGGAATTACAGCGGGAATTTTTACTGGGCTTCCTGTTTCATCAACAGCAACAAAAGTATAAATACCTTCGTTTACCTTTGTTTTATTACCAGATTCTCGGTCTTCAATCCAAACATCTACATAAATTTCCATAGACGAATTGAAAGCGCGCGATACTTTTGCTGCTACAGTTACCACACTACCTACAGGTACAGTTTTGTTAAAAACTACATGGTTTACTGCGGCTGTAACTACAATTCTACGAGAGTGTCGGCGTGCAGAAATACTGCAAGCTCTGTCCATTCTTGCCAATAATTCTCCTCCAAAAAGGTTGTCTAAATAATTGGTTTCTCCAGGTAAAACAAGATCGGTAAGTATGGTTAAAGACTCTTTGGGTGCTTTGGCTTTCATCAGAAAAAAGATTGATATTTTTTGTACAAATATATACAATCACATAGAGTGATTGTGTTAAAAAGTAAATTATAAATTGACGTTAATTTTTTTTAGCAACTAATAACCATGCGTCTTTAGAAATGGTTTTCTGAATTTTATAGAGGTTATTTGTGGCATCGTTTCTGTTTTCAAAACTTGCAAAAACAACTTGAGTCAGTCCCCATTTGTTTTTACCGAGAATTTTGGCGTCAAAACCTTTCTTTTTTAGTTGATGTATTTTCTTTTCAGCATTTTCAGGGAAACGAAAAGCACCTGCAACAATATGAAAATTTTTAGTAGCTACTTTTTCTACATTTAAATTAATAGTTGGTAGCGGATTGCTGATAACAAAGGTAGCTTCTTGTATTTTTTTCTCTATTTTTTGTTGATGTGCTGCAAAAATATCTTTTTGTTGTTGGTTTTTTTCATAACCATTCCACCCTACAAAACCTAAGGTAAGTAAAATAGCAGCAGTTGCAGCATATTTTATAAAAACAGGAATTCTTTTTTGTGCTGTTTTATCAGCAGTAATTAAAGGAATTACTTTTTCTGTATGGTGTTTTATTTCTGTAGATTCAAAGGCGGATAATCCGAAGGAAGCCGTTAAATAATTAGATGTTGTATTCGGTTCAAAAATTATTTTTTGTGCTTCATTTAAAGAAAAAGTACCTACCGATGCAATTTGAACAGTATTAGAAAGCAATTCTTTTTTCCAACTAGAAACAGTATCAGCAATTGCTTTATTTGCTTGTTCAAAAGAAATTCCTTTTAAAGAAACCATATAGTTTGCTAGCAATCCATCATTGTGTTTTAAATTTGCATTGAAAGAAATTTGCTTTGTTGGTGGGTAAAAAATGTGTGAATCTTGGTCTAGTTTCGAGGAGATTTGGTTGGTGATAAATCCGCCAAAATTAGGCACAATGACACAATCGTATCTGTATAATAAATCGTTAATATAATTCGCTACTGTCATAGTAAACAAAGATAGAAAAATTATGAGATAAAGAAAGTACTCCTTTTAAAATTTATCAACAAATATTTTAAAACAGCATTTTATCTAAAAACTAGTGTCTCCACCTTCTGTATCTCCTTCTACCATTTCTAGATTCTCCTTTTTTACCGAGTGTGTTAAATTTCCAACTAAAGCTTAGCATAAAATATTGTTGTAAAACGGTACTTTCAGAATCTTCAATATAATTTTCTGTGGCAGTTCTTCTAGAATTGGTGTTTTGATTTAAAATATCGTATGCTTTTAAACTTAAAATTCCTTGGTCTTTAAATAAAGAATATGCCAAAGTAGCGTTCCAAAACCAAGCACTTTTTTGAAAGCCTCCTGTAATGTTAGGATTGTAGGTATATCTAATATTATTACGCCATTCTAATTTTTTAGGTACTGAGGTTCTGGTATTGATACTTAAGGAGTGTCTTGTAAATTTCTGTGTTTTGAAATTGCTTAAATCATACTGTTTGTTTGATAATGAAATGCTATAACGTGGTTCTATTTCTAATACATTTTTCCAGTCAAAAGTAAATCCGAAATTTGGCGATAATGCTTGTGTTTTAGAACTGTATTGTTGGTTGTTGTAAAAGTTGATATTCTTATTAGAGCTAAAGCGCAATCCTGTTCTAAGTTTAATGCTTTTTACATCATCTATTTTAAATTTTTTAGTATAAGTGGCACCTAAACTTAAGGTATAATTCCCGTTTACATTTTCGTATGTTGTTTTTCTTATTAGTGTAGTGGGGTCTATAATTCTCTTAGAGATAATATTATTGGTTGTATGTCTAAAACTTGCGTAGCCAAAAAAACCTGTTCCTTTTTGAAAATTAAATTTATGATATCTAAGATAGTACCGATGATTATCGGTTGGTTTCAAGTTAGGATTTCCTGTAATAATATTTAAAGGGTTAGAAATATCTTCAAATGGCTGTAATTGTCTTAAAGACGGGGCTGAGTTTCTTAATGTGTAGCCAGAATATAAGGATGCTTTAGAATCAAACTTATATCTTAATCTAGTTGATACTTCTACAGCTTCAAAACCTCTTTCTAAGTTTAAAAGAGGTCTTAATCCATCTTCACTTTTTAAGTTTCTAAAAATGTATCCTGTTTTAAAACTAAGTCTTATTTTCTTTTTTATATAGGCAATTTTGGCTGTTGATGTTTTACTTTGATCAAGATAGGTAAAATCGGTACTTAATTGATTATTAAAAATTGAATATAGCTGTGTATTTGTATCAAAATCATAGGTGCTTTTTACATTTTCTCTTTTATTATTTGCATACCGATAGCTAAAATCTAAATACAATTTTTTGCCAATTAGAGGTTGTCTATAGAGCAATGTTGTAGCTAAATGGTTATATTTTGAGGATTCTTTACCAAACTGGTTTCTAATTTCTATAGCTGTGTTAATTATTTCTGTATTAGAAAGATTATAGCTCTCTCCATTAGAGTTATCAATTATATTATCGATATCAAGCTCTAAAAAAGAACCTTTTGCACCAAATTTTTTAGTAAGTTCTATATAATTGCTAAATCTATTTGATGTAGAAATAGCGCTATTAGTACTTGTAGAAGTGTTTATTAATGTCTTGTTTTCGTCTAAGGTTTCTTCAAATCGATTAGAATTACGGTCTCTTTTATTAAATTTAAAAGAAGGGTTTATGTTGATTAGAAATGTTGAATCTATTTTAATATCAACCTCTAAATCTAAATTATGATTGTTGCTGTTATTAAGTGATGATGATTTTGAGTTAGAAAAATATCGACGGGTTGGTAAGATGTTTTCTCTATTTCGAACCGATTTATTCTCAGAATTGCTCGATGAGTAAAAGTAATTAGCGTTGATATCTATTTTTTTACCTAATTTATCTGCATAGGTAAATCCTCCATTTTTACTGGTTGTAATTCCACTCCCTCCAAAACCCCTTCCTGAAATAGAAAAAGACATAGCGCGTCCCCCAGACATTCTATCTAATTCTCCAAAACTAAATCCAGGAGAATTTGTATTATTTCCTCCAATCAAAACACTTAACCTTGTATCGTTATTAAATCTGTTTACCATGGCAGCAAATTCATATCGCCTGTTTGTGCCTTTTCCTGCGGAAACTTTACCAAACCAACCTTTATTGTTTTCTTTTTTTATAGTCAGGTTAATAGTTTTATTGTCATCATCTCCTTTTTGCCCTGTAAAAGCTTCTGCCTTGGTTTTGGTATTGGTAATTTGTACTTTTTCAATAAGTCCTTTACTTAAATTTCTTGTTGTAATGGTTGGGTCGTTTCCGAAAAAAGGCTTTCCATTAACTAAAATTTTATTTACAGGTTTACCGTTTATAGTAATTTTTCCACTTGCATCTACCTCAACACCAGGTAGTTTTTTAAGTAAATCTTCAACATTGGCACCTTTTTTTGTTTTAAATGATTTTACATTAAATTCTAAAGTGTCTTTCTTAATTGTAATTGGCGCTCTAGATGTAATTACAATCTCATCGAGAGTGTTTTTATCTTGTTCTAAAAATATAGTTCCTAAAGAAATATCTTTTCCAGTAAATTCTATATTTTTAGAATAAGATTTATACCCAATGTATGAAATATATAGTTTTACTTTTTTTTCAAAAGATTTTCCTACTAAAGAAAAATGTCCTTTTTCATCAGTAATTGTATACGTTGTAACCGTTGAGTCTTTTGCCTTTTCTAAATGAACTGTAGCAGATTCTATAGGTGTTTTATCTTCTTTTAAAAGAACGTTTCCTGTGATTTTGAAAGAAATAGATTGTGCAAAAAAATGAGTGGTAGATAAAAAAAGAAATACCCATAAAAACTTTTTCATAAGATAGTGTAAGTTGAAGTCGGTTATAAGGAGCAAAGAAACTAAATATTGTTGCGCTGTATTATTAAACTAATGTTAAAAAGAAGAATTAGTAATAAGTTTTTCTTTTGTATATTGATGCAATATGAAAGAAGAAAAATTATTAGCCATTTTACGTTTGCAAAAAGCCACAGGGGTCGGAGATATTCTTGCCAAAAGATTAATTGCGGCTACAGGTAGTGTAGAACAGGTTTTTAAAGAAAAGTCAGTAACTCTTCAAAAAATAAACGGAATAGGTGGTTATGTTTTAAAACATTTGTTTGATAAGAAATTGATAAAATCCGCAGAAAAAGAGCTTGCCTATATTGCTAAAAACAATATTGCATATACTTATTTTTTAGACGATGATTATCCGCAGAACTTAATAAATTGTATCGATGCGCCGATATTAATTTTTAAGGATGGAAACATTGATTTAACAAATCAGCGAATTATATCAATAGTTGGTACCCGAAAAATTACATCTTACGGACGTGATTTTTGCAATCAATTGTTAGAAGATTTAGCAACATATAATCCGATTATTGTAAGTGGTTTTGCTTACGGAGTGGATATTTGTGCGCACAAAGCAGCTGTAAAAAACAACTTACAGACTATTGCTGTTTTGGCTCATGGTTTTGATCAAATTTATCCGAAGGTACACAAAAAATACATACATCAACTCAATAAAAATGGAGGTTTTTTAACTGAGTTTTGGCATGATGAAAATCCGTTAAGAGAAAATTTTTTAAAACGAAATAGAATTGTTGCAGGTATTTCTAAAGCAACCATAATCATAGAATCTGCCGAAAAAGGAGGCTCTTTGGTAACGGCAGATATTGCCAATTCATACAACCGAGATGTGTTTTCGCTTCCAGGAAGAACAACCGATGTGTACAGCAAAGGGTGTAATGATTTAATCAAAACAAATCAGGCACATTTACTAACATCAGCAGCAGATATTGTGCAGATGCTTAATTGGGATGTGGATAAAAAATCAGTAAAACCAAAACAGCAAAAATTATTTGTAGAATTGAACGAAACAGAGCAAAAAGTATACGATTATCTGCATAAGAAAGGGCAGCAAGTATTAGATGTTATTGCCTTAGATTGTGCAATTCCTACTTACACATTAGCGCCCATTTTATTGCAAATGGAGTTGAAAGGAATTATAAAGCCTTTACCAGGAAAACTGTTTGAAATCAGTTAATAATCCGTATTTTTGATATCAAAAACAAACCTATCATGGCATCCGAAGAAAAATTAATGTCGCAAAAAAAGCCTGCATTTCCCGTTACTAAAAGGTTGCAAAATTATTTACTAGAACAGGGAAGGAGTGTGAAAATTCCTATTTTTTATGATGATTTGTTGCGTTTTCAAGGCGCTGTTACTGTGTACGATAAAAATGATGTAGATACACTTTGGATTCGCGCATATTACTCTGAATTTGATAGAGAAGAAATAGATTTAAGTTTAAAGAAAATATATACTATTTTACATTCTGATGGAAATGAGAAAAATATAAAACACCTAAATATTGACGCTGTTGATTATTGTACTTTTGGTAATTCTAAGCCGTTTAGAGTAAAAGTTCGGAATATTTTAAACGATAATTATACTTATTTCTACATTAAAAAAACAGATGCCTCTCGTATTTATGGTTTAGAGTTAGAGCATATTTTATCACCAGATCATTTAAATTTTTTGGTATATAAAGAAACATTGATAGAAGAGCATATTGCAGGAATTCCGGGAGATGTTTTTATTGAGGATAAATTACCAAAATGTTCTCAAACAGAAAAAGCACAAATTGCCAAAGAGTTTGTAAAGTTTAATGAGCGTTGTATGATTCGCTTACTAGGAGATATGCGTTCGTATAATTATGTAATAATCCCTGTGCATGATTTTGATAAAGTGGTGTATAAAATTAGACCGATAGATTTTGATCAGCAATGTTTTGAAGGAAAATTTAAAGTCTATTATCCGCAGTTTTTTAAAGAAAATTTTAAAATAGTAGCGATGGTAGGAGAGAAGTTGCAAGAAAGTTCTATAGAACAATACAAATTAGAAGAACGCTCTATTATTGCAAAAAGAATGTTGAGCTCAGAGAATAGAATTACCGAATTGGTTGCTTGTATGATTGAGGATAAAATATCAACCGATAAAAATATAGCGCTACTAAAGCAACAAATTTTTGATTTTACACATGATCTCCATTTTAAAAAATGTAAAAATATGGGCGAAATTTTACAAGCTGCACTTGGTTTTGTAAAACGAAATTATGAAGATATACATATGAAATAGACCTTTTTTTATAATTAAGTATTTTAAACGCAGTTCATTTAATGTGTCTTTAAAATTAATAATAAGAATTCAAATAGGTAGGCGTTAATTTTTAATTACTTTAAAAGTTTGCACTTTTAAATTCTCATAAACTTTAACAAAATAGATGCCTTTAGCGTATTTTTTAAAAGGGATATTTATTACAGAGCTATTTTTTTGCAATCGTTTTTTTAGAATAATTTTTCCATTTATTTCGTAGATTTTAACAAAAGTATTTTCTTTTACTGGAGATGAAAACGAAAGATAAAAAATATTATTTATAGGGTTTGGGTATAATGTTGAGTTGTTTGTTTCTTGAAAATCTACACTTAATACAAACGCATTTATTTCAGATAAAAAATAGACCCATTTTAGATTTCCTTTCCAAGAGTTTGTAGAGGTAACCCAACTGTCTAATATTTTTTCTGTTAGATTATTATTTGAATCGTATGTTTGTGTATATCTAAAATTGTTGGTGCAAACTTCTGTAGAAATACTACACTCTTGATTTCTTAATTCACTAAGGTTTCCGTCTGTGTACGAATAAAAATTCTTTTCTATATCTCTTAATTCGCCTGCAGAAGCATTCCAAACCTGTTTTATAGATGTTAAAATGTTGTCATCCGTATTATAAGTGTAAATGTGTTTTGTAAAGGTGTAATTGTTCCAATTTCCGTTGCCAATATTATAACGAATTAGATCTTTCTCAGTAACTAAATTCCCGGTGTATGTATAGATTGTTCGTTCTTCGTTTTGCCAAAATGAAGTAGGAGAATCCCATTTTTGAGTTAGTAAGGTGTCTAATTTAGAGTTTTCATAGGAATACGAATATTTTTTATTGTTTAGAAAAGCTCCGCTGCTATAAGTTTGTGTTATTTTATTGCTAATTCCGTCAGAACTGTAAGTAGAATTACTTTTAGAACTCAAATTCCAAATGCTGTTATAGAATAAAGAATGAATATATTCTATTTCATTATCAGTGGTATCATATTGGTATTCGTATTTATGTGTGTCCGTCCAACTTGAAGTTCCATTATTCCAGTTTTGTTGATTGTTTTTTAAGAGATTATTGTTTGCATCATACATTTTGTCAAATTGATAAAAATTTGTCCAAGTTGTACCATTTCCATCTAATCGTAACAGTTTTGTTTCTTTGTTTCCTTCATTTGCATAGGTAAAAATTTCTTTTGTAAAATTGGTTGTATCCCAGTTGTTTAGTCCGTTACTCCAACTATACAGATATAGTGAATCTTTTTTATGGGTTTGAGCGTTTAGTATTAAGGATAGTAGTAATAAGCCAAATAGAAGGTTTCTAGTTTTCATAATTTAGTAGTTTTATGATATATTCTTTATTGTTGCTTTTAATTTTTAAAATTGATGCTTTTGTTAAAGGTATTTTTATTTGAACAGTAGTATTATCAATAATTTTAATATCAATATGGGTTTCTCTCCCTAACAAATCATACACTTTAAAAAAAGGGTTTTTTAATTGATGTTTTATTGTAAAAACATTTGTATTACTAGGGTTAGGGTACACCTGTATTTGTGGAGATAAAGATAGATTGTCTATGCTTAGTGTATTGTAAGAAAATACGCAGTTTTGAAGGGCAGTATATTTTGGCGCTGTTGTTTGTGAAAAGTATTCTTTAATACCCCAGCTTCCGTCTATGGTTGGTTTTTCATGAGAATTAAAAACAGAAAACAATTCGCCTCCTAAATTTTGATACCAAAAATTTAAATATTGACAATATAAAGTTCCCATTCTTGAATCTCTATTGGCTGCTATTAATTTATCAATGAGCACTTGTTTGTCATGATCCTGTATTCTTACAACTAAATGCTGACCTCCTTCGTAAGTAATTAATTTTAAATTATTAGTATCTGTCCTTATTTTAATACTACTTACAACATTAAAAGTATTTGTGATATCTGCTTCTGCTAAATCTAATATTTCTGAAACAGTTATACTTGTATATGTGTTATTTTCAACTAAGTCTCCTCCAATACTGCCTCCAAAATAAGGTGCGATAGCAAAAGCGTCTGCTGTTACATTGTTTGGGTTATAAGTTGTATCATTAAAGTGTTCTAAAATTTTACTAGACACATAATCATCTACCATAGAAGGTAGCACCTTTACCAAACGTGGGGAGTTTTCTCCAAAAATAGTTTCAAAAATACGAAATACATCTGCAGAACGTTTTGCGGTATATTTCCACGCTCTTTCCCAAGATTCTCCTGTATATCCCATTCCTTGAGCTATTTCTGCAATAGCATGATGTTGGTCAAAGCCACCATTCCAAAGTTCATTACTATATTCTAGATAAATAATTAAATTACTATCTAAATTATTAAAAAGGAGTTGTGCAACTTGATTTATGTAATTATCTGTTGCTTTATGAGGAATGTTTATCCAAGCATTTTTTTGACTGATATTGCTTAGATTTATAATATATTCCCAAGCAACACCTTTGTCTGTTGTTTGTGTAAAATAAGTTGCGGTTGTTCTTTCTGACCAATTAGTATTGGGAGAAAAATTTGTTGCTAACCAATCCATAAAACGAATGTTTTGAAAATCGGACACAAAATCTAATAATTCTGTTGTAAAAATTTGTGATTGATAATTATCAATATTTTCAGGAAAAATAAATTTAATATTTGTAATTGGATTTGTTAAAAGTGATTCTTCCATTTCTATAAAAATAGCACCAGCACTTGGGTCAACATCAACCAAAGTGTTTATGGGTGTTGTAAAAGTTCCATTTGCTGCTCCCCAAAGAGTTACTTCTCCGGTTCCTTCAACGATTAATCGGTACTGTCCAGAAGGGTATTGACCGTTTTGTCCTGAAAACAAGACACTTCTAACAATTTGCTCAGGATCTGTGCCATTGTTATAAGGTATTTCTAAGGGATAACCATTTGCATTCAAAGGGATAGAAACTCCGCTATCCCAATCAGCATTAAAATCATCTTCATGAGAAATCCAAAAACGACTTTGTTTAAAAGCATCAGTAAACACAAACTCTGTTGAATAGTCTGTGACACCTGTTAAATTCACACCAATAGGTCTGTTGATTTGACTGTATATAGATGAGTAAATGATTGACAATAAAATAAATAGCTGTTTTTTCAAAATAAACTTTTATAATTCAGACTCTTTAATTTTATGCTTATTGTAAAGAGGGTAGAAAATTAATTTCTACAAAATTAAAATGGTAGCCGTAAATAGATATGTAATATTGTAACTAACTATGTAAAATATGTAACATTTTTAGACTCTCTATAAGACGAAGGTGTTTTTTTGTAAACAGACTTAAACTGCTTAGAAAAGTAAGAAACATCTTTAAAACCACAATGATAAGCAATTTCTGAAATGCTTGAATTAGAAGATAAAAGTAGTTTTTCTGCAACTTTTAAACGTTCCGTCTTAATAAATTTAGTTGTAGATAAATGAGTAATTTTTTTTAGTTTTCTATGCAATTGCATTCTACTTATATGCATGAGTTTTGCAAATACTTCTACAGAAAAAGTTGGATCTAGTATTTTAGTAGTAATAATTTTTTCTAGTTCTAATAAGAAACGTTTGTCTGCATTGTTAATGTTTTTTTTATTAGGGTTTCTATCATTAAGTTTTTGTACTTTTTCTTTTAAGTAATTAGTAGTTTGTTGCTTCTTTTTATAAGCGTATGTAATAATTAGAATAAACAATAAGCTTATTAAAAGGATGTTTGTGAAAACTATTTTTTGATTTTTATTTTTTAGTTTTACTGCCTTAGCAGTTGTTTGTAGATTCTTTATTTCTTGTTTTCTTTCTGATGCTTTGTATTTGTTTTCTAGAACTAAAAAATCTTTTAAATTTTCTTTTTCAGTGGTCAATTTTTCTAACCTTATTAGTTTTTTCTGTGAGAAGAATGCTTTTTTAAAGTCTTTTTTAGCAGTGTAAAATTTAATGCTTGTTTTTAAAAATTGTGCTCTAAAATTTACGTTATCTAAATGACGGTTTTCACATAAAAAAATAACCGCTTCTGCCTTTTTCAGTTTACTTAAGCCAATATAAACTTGAGCTAAGTTTAATCTAGTTAAGTCTACAAGTATTGAGTCTTGAAGTGTAGTAAATGTTTTTAGAGCTCTTGTTAATTTTTTTTCTGCTGATTTTAAGTCTTGCATTGCTATCTCTACCATTGCTAAGGCAACTAAATTATGTGCAGTTTGAATCGGAATGTTATTTTGCTGACTTCTTTTTAAATTTTTATTAAAATAACTTTTTGCTAAGTCATATTTTTGATCTTCAAAAGCAAGTTCTCCCAGAACTGTTGATGCGTAATTAATTCCTGAGTAATAATTTACTTCTTTGCTAGTTTTTAAAAATAATTTTAAATAATTAATCCCTTTTTCTCTATTTTTAAGTTGGTTAAAATATATTGAAGAAACACTTTCATACGCATTTGCCAATACGGCACTTTTATAGTTTTTTACCTTACAAATAGAATCTATAATAAGTAAATAAGTGAGCGACTTTTTTTTATCAATTTCTAAACTGGCTAATCCAAAATAGCTACTTATAATTCCTTCGGTAAAATCAATTTTAGAGGCAAGTTTAATGTTTTCGAGATATAATTTGGCTGCTTTTTCTGCTTCTTTTTTTAAATAATACACATTAGCAATCCAGTTGTTTGCTCCAATTTCTTCTTCTAAGAGTTGTAATTGTTGCGCAATAATTTTCGATTTTTTAAAATGATTTAAAGAAATAGTTCTTTTATGAAAAATAAAATAATAATAGCCAGACCAAAAATGATAATAATAAAGAGACTTTTTATAGTTATTTTTCTTAGCTAATTGAAAAAGAAGTTCAATTTTTTTCAAAGCTATTTTTGGTTTTTTTTCTACAAGTGTATAAAAATCTTCAATTAACAAATATGTTTTTGCAGAATCTTTATATCTATTTGTTTGTGCAGAAATAATTGCACAAGAAAAAAAGAATAAAAAAAACCAATAGAATTTTTGCATAAAAATAGAAAAGTGAAAGGTAAGAAATATTTTAGATGATAATTGTCATAAAATAAAAACTAGAGAACATCTAATTTTGCACCCAATCAATTAAAAAGTTTGGTGAAAAACCTTTTATTCGCATATACGTTTTTAATTCTCTATGGGGTTTCTCTAGTAAAACCGATAGCTCCCTTCTTAGATTACGCTATAAATTACGATTATATTGCCAATGTTTTATGTATTAATAAAGACAAACCAGCGCTAAAATGTAATGGTAAATGTCATTTAAAAAAAGAATTAAAAGAAGCTGGTAATACCAAAGAAGAGTCTTCTAAAAGTATTGTTACTTCGGTAGAAAAATATCATTTTGAAACGATAAAGAAGGTTTGTTTTATTAAAGTATTCAGAGATTCTAAACAATTTTATTATTTAAAAAATAAAACAATCTCTTTTTTAACCCCTGTTTTTCGCCCTCCAATCGTGTAGTTTTACATACTTGTTTTTTATCTGTACTTGCTAGTTTGTTAGTAATTGTACAGTATGTTGGTTGTTTATACAAAGTACATTGTGTTAAAATACAATCACTCACAAAAAATCAATTAAATAATATACAATACTATTTTTTTTCTTGATGATTTTTAATAAAAAGAATCGTTATGAGAAACCAAAAAGCGATATCACTTTAAATATAAAGAGTGATATCGTTACAAATAGTAGTGTAAAATTACCTATAAAATGAAAAACTATATCATAGCATTTTTACTGTTTTTTAGTACCAGTATTTTTGCTCAAAAAGTAACGATAAGCGGAACAATTATAGACACTAAAACCCAAAAAGGAATTCAAGGAGTTGTTATCAAACAAGAAAATACAACTTCTTTTACAGAAACAAATAATCAAGGGGAATTTACGATTAAAACGGATGAAAATGCTGTTTTTTTGATAACACATATTAATTATAAATCAAAAAAAGTTGCATTAAAAAACAACATTGTTGTGGCATTGTCTGAAAAAGAAATTATTTTAGATGATATCATTATTACTTCAAATCCGTTAAAAGATATTACACAATCTACCGTAATTTTAGACAATACAAAAGCTTCTTCTCAACCCAAAAACATTACTGACTTATTTAAAGAAGTAAACGGTTTTGGAGTGCAAAAAAGAGGAGCATACGCATCTGAACCTGTTTTTAGAGCTTTTAGATACGAGCAACTAAATATTCAATATGATGGAGCTAGTAAAATAATGAATGCTTGCCCCAATAGAATGGACCCAATTACAACTCATATAATTCCTGAAGAGATTAAAAAAATCGAGTTGGTAAAAGGACCTTTTACGGTTCGGTTTGGTCAAAATTTTGGAGGAATTATAAACCTTGTAAGTAAAGAACCAAATAGAGAAAAACTAGGGTTTAAAGGTTCTTTTGAAACGGGTTATGAAACTAATGGAAACAATGTAACCACTCGTGGCGCATTGCAATATGTAGCTTCTAAGACAGATGTGTTAATAAATGGTTCGTATAGAAAGTACGGAGATTATAAAGATGGGAATAATACAGCAGTTCCTTCAGAATTTACAACGACTGATTATTCTGTAAAATTAGGCTATAATCCAACAAAAAACCAACGGTTTAAATTGAGTTTTAGACAGTCTTTTGGACGAGATATCGATCATGCAGGTTTGCCAATGGATTCGCCTTATGATGATAGTTATTTAGTAGGGTTAGATTATAAAATAAACAATGTCTCTAATTTTGTGAATTCTATTATTGTAAAAGGTTTTTATTCTAATGTAGATCATTTAATGACTAATGAAAATCGACCAAATTTTAATATGGTAGATGCTAGAACAAATGTTTTTGCAACCACTTCTGGCGGTAAAGTGGAATTTACATTTACACCAAATGAAAACGCAATGTTGTTTGTTGGTTTAGATGCTAATTTTATCAATCGTTCAGGGAACAGAATTAGAACCATTAAAATGATGAACGGAAACCCGTTACCAAACCCAATGGTAAAAATTGATAAAGTTTGGCAAGATGCCAATGTAGATGATGTAGGCTTATTTACAGAATTAAAATATATGTTTAGCAACAACACTATTTTAACAACAGGTGTTAGAACAGATTTTATCAGTTCGTCTATTAAAGATCCAGCCATTCAAATGACCAATTTATACGGAACGATTGATAAAAAAACAGAAGCAAACTTTAGTGGTAATATTGCTGTAAAACATAAATTTAACAGTTCTCAAATTCAGTTGGCTTTTGGTAGAGGCTCAAGAACTGCTTCAATGGTAGAACGATATATCAATCATTTTTCTATCGGAAGTGATCCGTATGAATATATCGGGAATCCGAATTTAAAACCAGAAGTAAATAATCAAGTAGAATTTTCTTATCAAAAGAAATTCGAAAAAGTACACATAGGTACAAGTGTGTTTTATTCGTTGATACAAGATCATATCACTGCTTTTGTAAATACAAATATTCCAAGATTATTTATGCCGATGCTGCAACCTCAGTTTACAAAACAGTTTATAAATGTTAATGAAGCTACGCAAATTGGGTTCGAGTTTGATATTGATTATAAAGCAACAGATGCTTTGACTTTTTCTAGTAATATAGCATATACCAAGGCAGATAATAAAGAATTTAATGAACCTTTGGCACAAATTCAGCCTTTAACAGCAAACATTGCTGCAAAGTTAGAAAAGGAAAAATATTGGGTAAAATTAAACGGTCATTTTGTAGATGTACAAAATAGAATTTCGGCTACTTTTAAAGAAACGCCTTCTAAAGCTTACACAACTTTTGATGTGAGTGCAGGTGTAAAACCAACAAAAAACTTAACTATTGGTGTTGCTGTGTTAAATATTTTTGACAAAGTTTATTTTGATCACTTAAACTTTTCGTTTAAAAACTCTAATCTAAACGCAGGTAGAATTTTAGAACCAGGTAGAAATATTACGTTCTACACAAAGTATAAATTTTAAATAATTATTATGGATTGTTTTTAGTCCCTCATCGGTTTTTAAAATCTGTGAGGGGTTTTAAACACTTCTCAAAACGACTAAAGCAGTTTCTATATCTGTAATTCTAATAAAAGTAATTAACAAACGAAGTCCTTTTTTGGTTTGTTTTTCTTTCATCACACAACTTTTAGGGTTGCGTTGTACATATTGCAACATTTTGCTAAATGCCTCTGTTTGATAAAATTCACTTTGCTGATTCGATACAAAATACCCAATCATCCGTTTTTGTTTTAAGATAATTTTTTCTAAGCCTAATTCTTTTGCCAACCATTTTATCCGCAGACTGTTCAATAAATCGATAACTTGTATAGGCAGTTCTCCAAACCTATCTACAATTTCAGTTTCAAATTGCAGTAATTCTTCTTCAGTTTCTAAAGAGGATAATTTGTTGTACAAACTCAATCTTTCTTTTACTGAGTTTACATAATTATCAGGAAATAAAATTTCGAAATCCGTATCAATCTGGACTTCTTTTACAAAAGGTTTTGGTTTTTTTTCTTCGGATGCATACAATTCTTTAAACTCATTTTCTTTCAATTCTTCAATGGCTTCTTGCAATATTTTCTGATAGGTGTCAAAGCCAATATCATTGATAAAACCACTTTGTTCGCCTCCCAATAAATCACCAGCACCACGAATTTCTAAGTCTTTCATCGCAATATTTAATCCGCTGCCTAAATCAGAAAATAATTCTAAAGCAGTAATTCTTTTTCTAGCATCATCTGTCATCATATGGTGCGGAGGTGTAATAAAATAACAGAATGCTTTTTTGTTAGAACGCCCAACTCTACCACGCATTTGGTGTAAATCAGACAACCCGAAGTTGTTGGCATTATTGATAAAAATAGTATTTGCATTCGGTACGTCAAATCCGTTTTCAATAATAGTGGTAGAAACCAAGATGTCAAAATCATTATTCATAAAACCGAGCACCAAAGATTCTAATTTTTTTCCTTCCATTTGCCCATGGCCAATACCTATTTTAGCATCAGGAATTAAACGTTGTAACATGCCTGCAACTTCTTTGATATTTTCAATTCTATTGTGAATAAAAAATACTTGTCCGCCACGAGAAATTTCGTAAGAAACAGCATCTCTAATAGTCTCTTCGCTAAAGCGGATAACGTTTGTGTCAATAGGATGTCGGTTTGGTGGAGGTGTGTTTATAACCGATAAATCTCTCGCTGCCATTAAACTAAATTGCAGAGTTCTAGGAATTGGGGTTGCTGTTAAAGTCAGTGTATCAACATTTTCTTTAATGGTTTTTAGCTTGTCTTTAATACCGACCCCAAATTTTTGTTCTTCATCGATAATTAACAAGCCCAAATCTTTGAATTTTATCTTTTGATTTGTCAATTGATGCGTGCCAATAATAATATCAACACTTCCGTCAGCAAGACCATCAATCACTCCGTTTTTTTGTTTGGTAGTTCTAAATCGATTCAAATAATCAATCACAATAGGAAAATCTTTCAAACGTTCAGAAAATGTTTTAAAATGTTGAAATGCTAAAATAGTTGTGGGTACTAAAATAGCAACTTGTTTTCCGTTATCTACAGCTTTAAAAGCAGCTCTAATTGCCACTTCTGTTTTACCAAAACCAACATCGCCACAAACCAATCTATCCATGGGTTGTTCTTTTTCCATATCTGCTTTTACATCCTGCGTAGCAGCAAATTGATCAGGAGTATCTTCATACATAAAACTTGCTTCTAGCTCGTGTTGCATATGCGTATCTTGCCCGTAAGAAAATCCTTTTTGTAACTTCCTTTTAGCGTATAATTGAATAAGGTTAAAGGCAATATGTTTTACTCTAGCTTTGGTTTTTTGTTTGATTTTTTTCCAAGCTCCAGAACCTAATTTATATACTTTTGGTGGTTTTCCGTCTTTTCCGTTGAATTTCGAAATTTTGTGTAAAGAGTGGATACTTACATACAAAAGATCTCTATCGCCATAAAAAAGCTTGATGGCTTCTTGTTTATTTCCTTCTACATCTATTTTTTGTAAACCACCAAATTTTCCTATTCCGTGGTCAATATGCGTTACATAATCGCCCACTTGTAGGCTATTTAATTCTTTTAATGTGATGGATTGCTTTTTTGCATATCCATTTTTTAATTTAAATTTATGATACCGCTCAAAAATTTGATGATCTGTATAACAGACTATTTTTAGATCTTGATCTATAAAACCTTGATGCATCGGAAAAACGAGAGTCTCATAATGAACTTCCTCTTCCATGTCATCAAAAATATCATGAAAACGTTGTGCTTGTTTACTGTTAGCGCATAAAAGATAATTAGAAAACCCTTGCTGATAATGTGTGTTTAGGTTTTCAATTAATAAGTTAAATTGTTTGTTAAAAGAAGGTTGTGGTTTGGTATGAAATTGGATATTGAGCGAAGTTGAAATGTCAGCGCTATTGTTTGAAGATAACTCGCCAAAAGTAAATTCGTTTAACTGATTTTTTATCAACGTGCCTGTACAAAATAGCTCTTCAGGTTTTGAGTGATTTATTTCTTCGGATAATTTCTCAAATGCATCAATTGATTTGTTGAATAATTTATCAATTCTGCCTGTTAAAAAGTCAATATTTTTAGTAAAAACAACTGTTTTAGAAGAAATGTATTTTAAAAAACTTTCTCGGTTTTCTTGCGTTGTTTTATTTTCAATATTCGGTATGATACTTATTTTTCTGAGTTGCTCTTTAGAGAGTTGTGTTTCTACATCAAATGTTCTGATGCTTTCAATTTCATCGCCAAAAAACTCAATACGGTAAGGTTCATCATTAGAAAACGAAAAAACATCTATAATACCACCTCTTACAGAAAACTCTCCAGGTTCAGTTACAAAATCAACACGGTTAAAATGGTACTCGAAGAGTATTTCATTCACAAAATCGAGTGATAAATCATCGCCAACAGAAACTTTTAAAGTATTTTTTTCTAACGTTTTTTTAGTAACTACTTTTTCAAATAAAGCATCGGGATAGGTGATAATTACGGCAGGTTTTTTGCGAGAATTTATTCTATTTAAAACCTCTGATCGTAATAAAACATTCGCATTGTCGGTTTCTTCAATTTGGTAAGGTCTACGGTAAGATCCTGGATAAAATAGCACATTTTTATCGCCTAATAACTGCTCAAAATCATTCAAATAATAAGCAGCTTCTTCTTTATCATTAAAAACAAGTAGAAAAGGTTTGTCAGCTTCTTTAAAAGTTTCTGAAATGACAAAAGACAACGACGATCCGACCAAATTCGAAATCTGAAAATGGTTTTTATCGTGTTGTAGCTGTGTTAAAATCTGCTGTTTCTGAACAGATTTTTGATATTTATTTACTATCGTCTGTTTGCTCAACGTATTTTATTTTGCGCAAAGGTAAAATTTTAATCAAATTAATTTTTGGTATTCGTTACTTTCTTTACTTTTGACAAAAAATAAATAAAAATGGCAATATCAGATTTATATTCAAGCGGACAACACAGAAGTGATTTAGGACATTTTGCAAATATCGTAAGAATTGCAAAAATAGATAACGTAATCTCAGAAGGAGAACAGAAATTATTAGATAGAATGGTAAAAAACCTTCATATTAATGAGGTAGAATGTCAAATTCTTTTAAATAGTCCAGAAAAGTATCCTTTAAATCCACCTGTAAGTTATGATGAACGTATTGAGCGCTTGTATCATTTAACTAAAATGATTTTTGCTGATGGCAGTGTTACCAAAGATGAAGTTGGGTTGATGCAAAAAGTTGCTATCGGATTGAGTTTTTCTATAGATAATGCAGAAAAAGTATGTGATGAAGCGGTTCATTTGGTAATGAATGATAATGATTTAGAAGACTTTACTGCAGCGATTAAAAGAGTCAATAAAATATAAAGTAGGCATCTATTGTTTTTTAAAAAGCAATAAATGAGTGTTGTAACTGTTATTATGGTATATTTATGCAGTAATAAGTTACAATTATGAAGTTATATTTTTATACTATTTTGTTATTTCTTTTTTCTTTCACCACCTTTTCTCAAGATAGAGAAAGTAAATGGGTGGCAGGACTTGGTGTTGCTACAGTCAGGTTTAATAAAGCTGATAAGATTGTAATTGGAGATTTGGTTCTTATTCATATTCCTAGAATAAATATTTCTAGATACCTGTTTAAAGGAATTACGTTAGATGCGGGTTTTTCTTTTGGAGTAATAAAAAAACTTGAAGGCGTTTTTACCAATTCAATTTCTTACATAACCTTTGATGGTTCCATACGGTACGATTTTAATTTATCTGATAGAAATTCGGTCCCTTACGTTTTTGTTGGTACTAGTTGGATCGACGCAAGAAAGTTTGCGCCGACATTAAATGCAGGTGTAGGAAGTACATTGTGGGTTTCTAAAAACATCGGACTTAATGTACAGGGAATGTATAAATTTTCAGCAGAAAATATAGAAAGTATGCGCTCGCATTTTTATTATTCATTAAGCGTAATTTATAGTTTAGAACCTAGAAGTTTGACTCGCAGACTTTGGGATGCTCAACATTAATTCGGTTTAAAGTTAAAAAATATTTTTAGATAAGTCTAAAAATATTTTTCAATTCACATAAAAAACATACCTTTGTGCCTGTAAAAAAGAAGTATGTTCTCACAATCAGAAGAAAATTATTTAAAAGCGATGTATCATTTAGAAGCGATTTCAGAAAACGGAATTAGCACAAATGCTATTGCAAATAAATTAGCTACAAAAGCCTCTTCAGTAACTGATATGGTTAAAAAATTAGCAGATAAGAATGTGTTGATTTATAAAAGATATCAAGGAGTTACCTTAACAAATTTAGGAAGAAAATCAGCCATAGAAATCATTAGAAAGCATCGTCTTTGGGAAGTTTTTTTGGTTGATAAACTAAATTTTTCTTGGGATGAAGTGCATGATGTGGCAGAACAGTTAGAACATATAAAATCACCTAAGTTAGTAGATGAATTAGACGCTTTTTTGCAGTTTCCAAAACACGATCCTCACGGAGATGTAATTCCTGATAAAAACGGGAATTTACATCCAACAAAAAAACAGTTATTATCTTCTTTAACGGTTAATGAAATTGGTATTTGTGTTGGTGTAAAAGATTCTTCATCAGAATTTTTGCAATTTTTAGACAAGCAAGAAATTGCCTTAGGAGATAAAATAACTATTTTAGAAAAAGAACCTTTTGATGATTCTTTTTTTATAAAAATTAAGAATAGAAAATTATCAATATCTTATAAAATAGCAAACAATTTATACATTAAAAAGCAATGACAATATTTGAGCAATTAGTAGCATTTGCAAAAGAAAACCCTATTTGGGCAGCTCTATATGCTTCTCTTTTTACTTGGGGTTTAACCGCTTTAGGAGCAGCGTTAGTTTTCTTTTTTAAAAAAATGAACAGAGCAGTTTTAGATGGAATGCTAGGGTTTACAGGAGGTGTAATGGTGGCCGCAAGTTTTTGGAGTTTGTTAGCGCCAGCAATAGACAATAGTCCTGGAGAAGGTTTTGTAAAGGTAATACCTGCAGCAATTGGGTTCGCTTTAGGAGCTTTGGCGCTGTTTGGTATGGATAAGATAATTCCGCATTTACATATTAATTTTAAAGAAGAAGAAGCCGAAGGTGTTAAAACGGGTTGGCACAAAACAATTTTATTGGTATTGGCAATTACCTTGCATAATATCCCAGAAGGTTTGGCGGTTGGTGTGTTGTTTGGCGCTGCATCTACCTTGGTGGGCGTAGAACAAACAGAGATGATTGTTGCCGCAATTTCATTAGCAATAGGTATCGGAATTCAAAATTTTCCAGAAGGTTTTGCGGTGGCGATGCCGTTAAGGAGGCAAGGGGTGAGTAGGTTAAAAAGTTTTTGGTATGGGCAATTGTCTGCAATTGTAGAGCCTATTGCCGCAGTTTTAGGAGCAGTGGCCGTATCATTTTTCACTCCATTATTACCGTATGCATTAGCATTTGCCGCTGGCGCGATGATTTTTGTAGTGGTAGAGGAAGTGATTCCGGAAACGCAAAGAGATAAATATACAGATATTGCTACACTTGGTTTTATTGGCGGGTTTATTGTAATGATGTCTTTAGATGTTGGACTTGGATAATAAATAAATGATACCTGAAATAGTAATTTCTTTACTTCTTGGTCTGTTTTTTGTTATCTTCGGATATTTGATTAAATTCAAGAAAATGTATTTTTTAATTGCAGGCTATTCCGATTTAAAAGAGAAAAAAAATTTCTCTAAAAATCAAATACAATATGCGAATAGAATTGCGTTGTCTTGTTTTTTGTTTCCTGTCTTTTTAATAGGGATACTAATTTTAAATTATTTATTGCCTCTATTTCCTAAACAGGTAATTAATTTAGATTTTTTTTACATCCTTGTTCTCTCATTGATAATATCTTTTTTAATCCCTTTGTTGATTAATTACTTGAAAAAAGTTATTTTGCACTAAAATAATTCTGTGCAAAACCTTTCTACTTTTCAAGTTTACAACGCATCCGCAGGAAGTGGTAAAACTTTTACTCTGGTAAAAGAATATCTAAAAGTATTATTACAGTCAGAAGATGTTTTTAGGTTTCAAAAAATCTTAGCAGTTACCTTTACAAACAAAGCTGCAGGAGAAATGAAAGAACGTGTATTAGAGAACTTACACGATTTTTCTGAAGGAAAAGAAAACGATTTGTTTCTGCAAATTATTAATGAAATATCTGTTGATAAACCAACTGTAAAAGTGCGAAGTAAAAAAATTTTAAACGCTGTTTTACAAAATTATTCTGCTTTTTCTATCACTACGATTGATAGTTTTACGCATAAAATTATTAGAAGTTTTGCGCACGATTTAGGATTATCACTCAATTTTGAGGTAGAAATGGATGCTGTTTCTCTTTTAAATGAAGCGGTTGATGTATTGATTTCTAAAATTGGTACAGACAAAGAAATAACCAAATTACTCATCGATTTTTCTTTGTCTAAAGCAGATGATGATAAATCTTGGGATATTTCTCGAGAACTCAACGAGTTTTCTAAAATTTTACTAAATGAGGATGATACCAAACATTTTAGGAAATTAGCAGATAAAAAAATATCAGATTTTACATCCTTAAAAAATAAACTGCTAAAATACCAGAAAGAAACCACAAAACAACAGCGAGAAATTGGTAAAAATGGGTTAGAAATCATTGCAACGACGCATTTAGAACACAAAGATTTTTATAGTTCTATGTTGCCAAATCATTTTGTGGCATTGGCAGAAAATCCTGAGAAAGCAAAGTTTTTTGAGGCGAGTAAATTAAGAGAGCGTATTGAAGAAAGTAATTTTTATAGCAAGTCAAAACCAGACAATATAAAAACGGCTATCGAAGGGGTTTTACCTGAATTACTGGCTTTGTATCAGCAATCAGAAGAATTGTATCAGCAATTTTTAATGTACAAACTGGCGCTAAAAAGTATCATTCCGTTAGCGGTTTTAAATCATATTAATTCAGAACTAAATGAGATAAAAGAAGAGAATAATATCCGATTAAATGCGGAATTTAATCAATTGATTTCAGACAATATTAAAAACCAACCTGCACCGTTTATTTATGAGCGAATCGGTCAAAAATTTATGCATTATTTTGTTGATGAAATGCAAGATACTTCTGTGTTGCAATGGCAAAATTTAATTCCGTTGATAGATAATGCATTGGCGCAAGAGAACAGTAATTTATTATTGGTTGGAGATGGGAAACAAGCAATTTACCGTTGGCGAGGTGGAAAAGCAGCGCAGTTTATTGGTTTAGGCTCGGAGGAAAATGATTCGGATAACCCATTCTTTATTAAAAAAGAGATTAAAGAATTAGAAAGAAATTACCGTAGTTTTTCGGAAATTATTGATTTTAACAATTCCTTTTTTCAGCATACATCACAATTTTTACAAAATGATGCTTATAAAAAGCTATTCATCGACGGAAATAAACAGTTAGAAAATGATAAAAAAGGAGGGTTTGTATCACTATCCTTTTTAGAAAAGGAGGAAGAAAAAGAAGAGGAAAAGGTAAAATATCCGAAGAAAATTTTAGAGATTATTCGTAATTTAGATAGTAATTTTTCTTTAGGGGATATTTGTGTGCTGGTTCGGAAAAAGAAAGATGGTGTTGCTGTGGCTAATTATTTGTCAGAAAATGATATTGACATTGTATCGTCAGAAACATTGTTATTGCAAAACAGTTCTAAAGTTAATTTTATGGTGAATTTGTTGCAAGTAATTCAACATCCAAATGATGAAGAAACTCGTTTTGAAATGCTTCATTTTTTACACAAACATTTGCGAATTAGAAGTGATGAACACTCGTTTTTAAACGATTTTGTGCATTTGCAAAATAAAAATCTTTTTAATCAATTAAAAAATTACGGAATTATTTTTGAACTTTCTAGTTTTTATCAACTTCCTTTTTATGAAAAAATAGAAGAAATTATTAGAAGTTTTAGCTTGATAGTTACTTCTGATGCCTATGTGCAATTCTTTTTAGACGTGGTTTTAGAGCAACAAAGAAAAGGGACAAGTGTTCAAGAGTTTTTAGATTTTTGGGAAGATAAAAAAGACAATTTAAGTATTGTTGCTCCAGAAAGTAAAAATGCTGTTCGGGTAATGACCATCCATAAATCGAAAGGTTTAGAGTTTCCTATTGTTATTTTTCCGTATGATTTAGATATTTACAGACAGGTAAGCCCAAAGGTTTGGTTTGATGATTTATCTAAGGATGCTTTTGAAAATTTTGAAGAATTATTACTTCCTCTTAATAAAGAGTTGAGCTATTTAAATGATAGAGGGTTAGAAATATATCAGCAACAAAGAGAAGAATTAGAATTAGATAATTTTAATTTGTTGTATGTTACCTTAACTCGGGCTATTGAACAGTTGTACATAGTTACGGAAAAGAAAATATCTGCCAAAGGCAAAGAAAATACTCATTTTTACTCAGGGATTTTTATCAATTATTTAAAAGATAAAAACTTGTGGAGTGATGATGTATTAGAATACACTTTTGGACTATCAGCAAGAGTAAGTAGTAGAAAAGACGCATCGGAATTAGTAGAAATTCAAAAGCAATTTATAAGTACACCTTGGCAAGATCATCATATTTATATGCTAGCGAGTTCCTCTAAATTATGGGATACCAAACAAGGTGAAGCCGTTGAGTTTGGAAACTTGATTCATGAAATGATGTCGAAAATTATGATCAAGTCAGATGTTAAAAATGTTGTAAATAGATATGTGCAACAAGGAATTATAGGTGTAGAAAAAGCATCAGAAATTAGACAGCGTATTGAAGAGATTGTAAACCATAGAGAGTTAAATTTTTTTTATACTGATACTGTTATAGTTTTTACTGAACGAGAAATAGTTGCTATTGATAATCAAACGATTATTCCAGACAGATTGGTTTTTAATCAGCAAAATGAAGTAACTATTATTGATTATAAAACAGGTGAGGCTTCAAAGAAACATCATCAGCAACTTTTAAAATACCAGCAAGTGCTCCAGTCAATGGGTTTTAAAGTGCAAAAACTACTCCTTATATATATAGGAGAAAAAATTGTGGTTGAAGAAGTGTAGTTTTGTAAACTTTCTTAATTTTGCAACTTCGATAGCATTTGTTTGCTACTAAACAAAAAACAACTCAACATTTATACAATATAATATGTACGGAAACATCAAACAACATTTAGAAAAAGAGCTTCAAGAGATTAAAGAAGCTGGGTTATATAAGTCAGAACGAATTATTACATCGTCTCAAGATGCAGTTATAAAAGTATCTACAGGCGAAGAGGTGATTAACTTTTGTGCCAATAATTATTTAGGGTTGTCAAATCATCCAGAGGTAATTCAGGCAGCGAAAGATACAATGGATACGCATGGTTTTGGGATGTCG
The DNA here is from genome assembly GCA_964655585.1 of uncultured Flavobacteriaceae bacterium. GTDB lineage: Bacteria > Bacteroidota > Bacteroidia > Flavobacteriales > Flavobacteriaceae > Polaribacter. The sequence continues at coordinate 96 of CAZZNK010000031.1, read as the reverse complement.
TCTGTTCGGTTTATCTGTGGTACACAAGATATTCATAAAGAATTAGAACAAAAAATAGCAGATTTCTATACAACAGAAGATACCATATTATATGCC
>CAZZNK010000030.1:0-25059 GCA_964655585.1 uncultured Flavobacteriaceae bacterium | reverse complement strand
GGATAATCAGTATTTGCTAAAGGTGTTAAAAATAAAAGTATGAGTTTGCCCTGTTGCTTTTTTAAGATTGTTAAAGTTTTGTAATATCTTAACGTAACAATTAATTTCAAATTGTTATTTTTGGTAAAAATTTAAAAATCGATTATTGATTATATGCAACAAGCAGGACCTATGAATTTTTTAAGAACAATAGCCATAATTATACTGATATATTACGCTTTTAAGTTTTTGGCAAAACTATTTGCTCCATTATTAATGAAAAAAATGATGAGTAAAATGCAACAAAAAGCGGAAGATTTTAACAATCAACATCAACCAAAACCAGATGTAGAAGAGGGGAAGACGGTAATAGATAAAAAACCAAATTCTACAAAACAAGGAAAAGATTCTGTTGGTGAATATGTTGAATATGAGGAGGTTGATTAAATGAATGTAAAAAAAGTAATTCCGTATGCCAGTGCACTTGTAATTTTTATAATTGCATCGTTGCTCTATTTTTCACCTGTATTGAGTGGCAAACAAATCAAACAAAGTGATATTACTCAATTTATGGGAATGTCTAAAGAAATTGTTGATTTTAGAGCAGAAAAAGGGACGGAGCCTTATTGGACAGGAAGTGCTTTTAGTGGAATGCCAGCGTTTCAATTAAGTACTTATTACCCGAATGATTTTATGAAATATATAGATGATGCGTTGCGGTTCTTACCAAGACCCGCAGATTATTTATTTTTATACTTCTTCGGATTTTTTCTCTTACTCATCGCCTTAAAAACAGATTGGAAATTAGCAATATTAGGAGCTCTTTCTTTCGGGTTTTCTACCTATTTAATCATTATTTTCGGTGCAGGACATAATGCCAAAGCACATGCCATTGCATATATGCCATTGGTGTTAGCAGGTGTTTTATGGGTGTATCAAAAAAGATATTTACTTGGTTTTGTAGTTACAAGTTTGGCAATGGCATTAGAGGTATATACCAATCATCCGCAGATGACCTATTACCTTGGGTTTAGTATTCTGATTTTAGGAATTGTAGAATTAATCGAAGCCATCAAACAAAAAATACTGCCAACATTTATAAAACAAGCAAGTATCATTATTTTTGCGATGCTTTTAGGAATTGCTGCAAATTCCACTCGGTTATTGGCAATGAAACAATATGCAGACCAAAGCACGAGAGGAAAATCAGAATTAACTATCAACCCAGATGGAAGTAAGAAAAAAGCTTCTTCAGGTTTAGATAAAGCGTATATTACAGAATATAGTTACGGAATTGCAGAAACCTTTAATTTGTTTATCCCAAGATTTATGGGGGGTGGAACTGTTGAGAAATTAGGCGAAGATTCTAATTTTTATCAATTGTTAAAAGAAAAAGTAGGCAGACCACAAGCAAAATCGTATTCAAAACAAGTGTTAACCTATTGGGGAAATCAGCCAATTGTTGAAGCACCAGCATATATTGGTGCAGTAATTTTCTTTTTGTTTTTTCTAGGGATATTCCTTGTAAAAGGCAAATTAAAATATTGGTTGCTTACCACTACTATTTTTGTAATTCTGTTGAGTTGGGGTAAAAACTTTGCAGGAATTACCAACTTTTTTATCGATTATATTCCGTTATATAATAAATTTAGAGCCGTTTCATCCATACAAGTCATTGCAGAATTATCAATTCCGTTATTAGGAATTTTGGCATTGCGAGATTTCTTTTCGCCTAAAATTACATCCGAAGAAAAACAGAATGCACTTAAAAAATCAGTCTATGTTTTGGGAGGAATTACCTTGTTTTTTATGATATTCGGAACCAGTTTTTTTACTTTTGAAGGATTGCGAGATGCACAATATCAACAATTACCAGGTTTGATTGATGCGCTTATTGAAGATAGAAAATCGATGATGAGAACGGATAGTTTTCGTTCGCTTATATTGATATTATTGAGTGCAGGATTGTTATGGTTTTTATTAAAAAAGAAACTAAAACAAGTGCAAGTTATCATTGCTTTAGCAGTTTTAATTTTGTTTGATTTAATTTCTATTGATAAGAATTATGTAAATGAAGATGATTTTACAAGTGCTCGGAAAGTGCAAAAACCGTTTACAGCATCAGTAATTGACACAGAAATTTTAAAAGACAAAACACATTATAGAGTCGGTAATTTTACTGTAAATATTATGAACGATGGAAGAACGTCTTACTTTCATCAATCTATCGGTGGTTATCATGCAGCAAAATTAGGGCGTTATCAAGAATTATTTGATTATCAGATTGCTAAAAATAATATGGAAGTGTTGAATATGCTAAACACCAAGTATTTTATTGTAGGCGATGAAAATGGAGAGCGAGTACAAGTAAATGGAAATGCAAATGGAAATGCTTGGTTTGTAGAAAAGGCTATCATTGTAAATAATGCCAATCAAGAAATAAAAGCTTTAGACAGTTTGCAAACTAAAAAGGAAGTAATACTTACAAAATATGATGCTTCAAAAATAGCTGTAGATTTTAATTTTACAAAAGAAAAAGATACTACGGCAACAATTCAGTTAACAAAATATGATGTTAATCAATTAGAATATCAATCAAAATCAGCTACGAGACAGTTTGTAGTTTTTTCTGAAATCTATTATAAAGATGGTTGGAATGCTTATGTTGATGGAGTTGTAACGCCACATTACCGAGTAAATTATGTATTGCGTGGAATGGTAATGCCAAAAGGAAGGCATAAAATAGTGTTTAAATTTGAGCCGAAAGTGATACAGAATGGAAATAGAATTACATTGGTATCATATGCTTTATTGTTGTTAATTCCTGTAGGTTGGTTTTTTTACGAAAAGAAGAAATCGTAATTCTATATGAAAGAAAAGGTACTCTATATCTATCCTTCAAAGTCTTCATTTATAAATAGTGATATTGCTTTTTTGCAAAAAAAATATACCGTAAAAACACAAGAGTTATCATGGAGTAGCGTTTTAAAATTGCCTATCAACTTATTAGCTCAATGCTTTTTTTTATTGATGAATGTAAAGTCCTCAAAAGCAATTATAGTTAGTTTTGGAGGGTATTTTTCTTTGTTTCCTACATTTTTCGGAAAACTATTTCGTACACCTATATTTATTATTTTAAACGGTACAGAATCGGTATCTTTTCCGAAGTATGATTACGGAAGTTTGCGAAAACCAATTTTAAGATTTTTTATAAAAAAATCACTGCAAAAAGCTACAAAATTATTTCCTGTAGATGCTTCTTTGATTCAGCAAACCCATACTTTTGATAAAGATGTGAAGTATAAAAAACAAGGATATAAATCGTTTTTTCCTGAAATAACAACACCAGTACAAGTTATTGCGAATGGATTTGATATTAATTTTTGGAAGACAAATACTATTTTAAAAAGGGAACTTTCTTTTATATCAGTAGCTTCTATCAATTCTGAAAGTACATTTAAATTAAAAGGATTCGATTTCATTTTTGAAACGGCAAAAAGATTCCCAAAACATCAGTTTACTTTGGTAGGTATATCAGATGAATTTAAAAGAAGTTTAAATAGGATTCCGAAAAATATAATAATCTACCCTTTTGTTACTGTAGAGAAGTTGAAAGAGTTTTATAAAAAGCATCAGTTTTATCTACAATTATCTGTCAATGAGGGCTTTGGTTGTTCTTTGGCTGAAGCGATGTTGTGTGGCTGTATTCCAATTATATCAAATGTAGGAGCATTGCCAAATGTGGTTGGAGGCATAGGTTTGCTAGTTAAAAAGAGAACTTTATCAGCAATAGAAGAACAATTTTTAAAAGCCATTTCTTTAGAAAAGTTAGAAAAAGATAAGCTTTCTCAGATGTCAAGAGAAAGAATCGTTGCTAATTTTAAAATATCTAAAAGAGAACAATTACTTTTACAAGAAATAGAAAATACTACTTGAAAGTTCTAATCATCACATATTATTGGCCACCATCTGGCGGTTCTGGAGTACAGCGCTGGTTAAAGTTTGTAAAATACTTACAAGATTCTGGTATAGAGCCTGTTGTATATACTGTTGAGAATCCTAAATATCCTATTATTGATACTTCTCTTATTGATGATGTTCCTAAAAATGTAAAAATTTTACGTCAGCCAATTTGGGAACCGAATAATTTACTGTCAATTTTTAAGAGAAAAAAAACGATTCAAAGTGCTGGTTTTTTAAATTCGAATCCAAGTTTTTTTGGTAAAATAATGCAGTATATTAGAGCCAATTATTTTATTCCTGATGCTCGTAAATATTGGATAAAACCATCTGTAAAATATTTAAAAGGCTATCTTTCAGAGCACAACGTAGATGCTATAATTACTTCTGGTCCGCCACATAGTTTGCATTTAATTGGTTTAGAATTGAAAAAACAATTAAGTATAAAATGGATTTCAGATTTTAGAGATCCGTGGATTGATATAGATTATTTTCATCAATTGCCTTTGACGAAAAAATCAAAAGAGATGCATCAGCAATTAGAAGAGGAAGTAGTTAAAAATTCTGATGCCGTTTTGGTAGTGGGAAATAATATGAAAGAGAATTTTAAGAAATATATCTCTAATATTCATGTGCTTACCAATGGTTTTGATACAATTACTTCGGATGAGAAAATAATGTTAGATACATCATTCTCTATCACACATATTGGGATGATGAACGCAGATAGAAATTCGAAAATTTTCTGGAAAATTTTATCAGAAATTTGCAGTGAAAATATAGATTTTAAACAAGATTTAGAGATAAAATTAATTGGTAAAATAGCTGATGAAGTTGTTGAAAATTTAGAAGTATATCCGTTAAAAAATATAAAAAGAATAGGTTATGTTTCTCATCAGAAGGTGGCGGAATATCAGCAAAAATCGCAAGTATTATTATTAACTGTAAATAATGTGCCAAGTGCAAAAGGCATTATTACAGGAAAAATATTTGAATATTTACACGCAAAACGCCCTATCTTAGCCATTGGACCCACAGATGGCGATTTAGCAGAAATTATAAGGAAAACAAACGCAGGTGTTATTGTTAATTTTGATGATGAAAAACAATTAAAAAAAGAAATTTTAAGTCTCTATAGAGCTTTTAAAGAAGGAGATTTAATGTCAAATTCTAAAAATATTCAGCAATATCATAGAAAAAAATTGGCAAAAAAACTAACAAAAATAATTAAAGAAACTGTTTCTTAAATGAAAAAAATAGTAACTATATTAGGAGCAAGACCGCAGTTTGTAAAAGCTGCTGTATTGAGTAGAATTATTCAAAATCATCAAGAAATTGAAGAAGTTATTGTACATACAGGGCAGCATTTTGATGCAAATATGAGTGAAGTTTTTTTTACAGAAATGGATATTCCGAAACCAAAGTACAATTTGGCAATTAATAGTTTAAGTCATGGAGCCATGACGGGGCAGATGTTAGAAAAGATTGAAAAAATTCTTTTAGAGGAAAAGCCAGATGCAGTTGTTATTTATGGCGATACTAACTCAACCATTGCTGGTGCTTTGGCTGCTAAGAAATTGTACATTAAAGTAGTGCATATTGAGGCTGGTTTACGATCGTTTAATATGCAAATGCCCGAAGAAATTAATCGGATTTTAACAGATAGAATTTCGGATTTATTATGTTGTCCAACGAATACTGCTATCAAAAATTTACAAAACGAAGGTTTTGATAATTTGCCAATTACTATTGAAAAGAATGGTGATATTATGAAAGATGCAGTGGAGTTTTATGGAAAATCATCCGAAGAAAAATCATCTATTATTAAGAAATTAAATTTGCAAAAGAACGAGTTTGTTTTGGCAACCATACACAGGCAAGAAAATACCGATGAGATTACTAAATTGAAAAATATTTTTAGTGCTTTAGAAGAAATTCATCCAAAGAAAAAAGTGATATTGCCCTTGCATCCTAGGACAAAAAAAATGTTAGAATCGTATAATTTACATCCAAAAATTACTTTTATAAACCCTGTAGGTTATTTTGATATGCTTGAATTGTTGAAGAATTGTAACTTGGTAATTACCGATAGTGGTGGTTTGCAAAAAGAAGCTTTTTTTAATAAAAAACACTGTATCATTGCTCGTGAAGAAACCGAATGGATTGAGTTGGTAGAAAACAATTTTGCAGAAATTGTGGGGAGTAATAAACAGAAAATACTACAGGCTTATGAGTTATTTCAGCAGAAAAAATTAGATTTTAGTAAACAATTGTACGGTAATAATGTGGGAGAAAGTATTTACTCATCAATTTATAAATTAATACAAAATTAGCTTGGGAATTGTATTTAAACAATCGTCTAGAAACACGTTAATTATCTTTTTAGCATTTGCTATTGGAGGGTTTAATACCTTGTTTTTATACACCAGTTTTTTAACGCCTCAGTATTACGGTTTGGTGGTTTTTTTACTATCTGCCGCTAATTTATTGATGCCTTTAACAGCTTTTGGCGTACAATACACCATTGTAAAATTCTTTGCATCTTATCAATCAAAAGAAGAAAAAGATAAATTTTTAAGTACCGTTTTATTGTTTCCATTATTTGTAGCGATACCTATCGGTTTTTTGATAACGCTTTTTTACAAAGAAATAAGCACTTATTTGTCTTTAAAAAACGAATTGATAGAAGGTTATACGTTTGTAATTTACTTGATAGCCATTGCAACAGCCTATTTTGAAGTTTTTTATGCATGGGCAAAAGTACATTTCCAATCTGTTGTTGGAAACGCTATAAAAGAATTGTATCATAGAATTTCTACATTTATTTTGTTGATATTAATTTGGATGGAAGTCATAAATCCACAACAATTTATTTGGTTAATGACGGCATCTTATTTTTTACGGATGCTAATCATGTTATTTTATGCATTAAAATTATACACACCAAAATTTACATTTGCAAAACCGACCAATTTTAATGAGATTATTCGATATTCTTTTTACATCATTTTAGCAGGATCTGCAGGTGCTATTTTGTTAGATATTGACAAGGTAATGTTGCCACAAAAAGAGGCCATAGAATTGGCGGCATATTACACCGTTGGTGTTTTTATTGCATCGGTTATTGAAATTCCTAATAGAGCGATGACTCAGATTGTACAGCCATTAACATCAAAAGCTTTACAAGAGAATAATTTAACAGAAGTAGCATCTCTTTACAAACGGAGCTCGTTAAATTTATTAGTTCTTGGCGGATTGTTTTTCTTATTAGTAAATTTAAATATTACTGATTTATATAAAATAATTCCTGATAAAGATTATTCTTCCGGGATTTATATTGTTTTTATGATATCTGTAGTAAAACTTTCTACAATGTCTATTGGTAATAATGGAGCGATAATTTCTAATTCTAAATACTATAAAATATTACTTCCGTATGCAGTTGTAATGGCAATTTCTGTTTCTTTTTTAAATAATTGGTTTATCAATTTGTACGGAATGAATGGTGCTGCTTTATCAACTTTGGTTGTAGTTTTAATTTTTAATAGTTTAAAAATTTGGTATGTAAAAAAGAAATTTGATATGATGCCTTTTTCTAAAAAAACACCATTATTAGTATTTATAATCTTGCTAGTTTTTGCGAGCTTTTATTTTTGGAATTTCTCTTTTCACCCCATAGTAAATATTAGTTTAAAAAGTATTTTTATTACACTTGCTTATGTATATATAATCAAAAAAACGCAAATTTCTGATGAAATTAATGCCGTTTTATCTAAATATTTAAAATTTTAGAGATAGCAATCAATAAAATCTGCAAGCATATGTAGCAACAATCCTATAGCAAGAATTCGTGTTTTTTTAATAAAGCTAGCTATAAAATAAATGCCAATTGCAATATAAGAATGAAGTGGATGAAAATTAATACTACATCTATTGGCTTCAAAAATGGGTGTTGCTAATAAATGGTCTATATCTACCAACATGGTAGCTATAAAAATGAGGTATACTTTTTTCCAATTGTTTTTAAAAAATAAAAAAGCAATGAGTGCTGGGAAAATAAAATGGAACCCGTAGTGGATAAAGTTTTTAAGTATCATAATGAAAAAAAAGACTTATATAAATATAAATCTTTTTTTAATTCGGGGGAAATATTGTGCCTCACAAATTTAAGATTTTTCTTTGATATATTGATTAACATATGTTAATCAATATGTTATTTAAGAAGTTTTTTTCTAATTCTACTTAGTTGTACAGGTGTAATATTTAAAAATGATGCTATTTGATATTGTGGAATCAAATTATCTATATTAGGTGTTTGTTTTCTTAAGTTTAAATAACGTTCTGTGGCATTTAAAGTAGTAAGTTCTATAACTCTTTTTTCCATTTTTAAATAAGCAACTTCTAAAGCATTGCTATATAAGTTAGAAAAACTTAAATCCTTTTTGCTAAATTCTAAAAAAAAACCATAATTAAATTCATAAAGAACACAATCTGTAAGGCAATCATAAATTAATGAAGAGGGTGTCTTATTAATTAAGTTTGATAATGGTGCTATAAAGGCTGTGGGTGTATACAAACTTCTTGTATATTCTTTTCCTTCATTATCAACTACAATAGCCCTAACAATTCCGGATTTTAGTATATAAAATTTACTGGGAGTTTTTCCAAAATGAATAAAAATTTCACCTTTTTTTAATTCTTTTAAGGTTGCTGATTTCTCGATATTCTTTATAGAATCCTCGGTGAATTTTGAAAATTGAGAAAAAAAATTATTTAAAAATGTCATAATTACAAAATGAACAATTTTTTCTTAAGGGCTGGAAAAAACGGAATATTTGCTAAGTTACGATAAATTTTCTAAAAAACTAATAGCATTTGGCCCTTCCATAAATAGCAAATCTAGGATAGATAAGTTGGGTATAAAACCATGTTTTTCATCAAAAACTTGTATATAAGAAAGGGGTGTAATTATAGGATGCTTTTTTGCGTTAGCAAGTACTCTAAAGTCTTTTTCCTTCGGATATTCTTTGTATTCGGTTGTTTTTTTAAATTGATTGCTAATTTGCAATGCATCAGAAATAAATAGAAAAGTATCAATATTTAAATCTAAAAGGTATTTGTGTTTTTTTGAAAATATTGGTAATAAATCATCTTCATAAAACTCATAAAAAGGAGAAGATTTATAGGCAGTTTGTAATGATTTTAAATGTTGTTTTTGCCAAGAAATACTACTGTCAATTACGGTGTCTTTTGTTTTTTTTCTATCTTTAGAAGTAAGGTGTTTTGTAGAGATATTTAGCAATTGTTTGCCATTTGCTCCGTAAATAAAACAACGATTTCTGTAAGTTTGTTTTTGGTAATTATCTTCTATTTCAAAAATAACCTCATCAGAATTTACAATAGCTGCGTATTGTGATATTGGTGAAAAATAAGTAGGTATAAATACTGACACAGTAAAAAATTATGCTTTTTTCTGATGACTTTTGTAATAACTAAAGCCAAAATATAAAACCAATGCAAGTAAAAAATATCTAAAATAAGATACTGGTTCTCCGCTTCCATGAACCGTTGTAAACATTCTATCCCATCTAATAGATTTTATTTTTTCAGAAATACTTCCTGCATTTGGGTCCCAGCTAAACCATACCAGTACAGGTTTTCCAACAACATGGTCAAAAGGAACATACCCCCAGTAACGTGCGTCTAGAGAGTTGTGTCTGTTGTCTCCCATCATCCAATAATAATCTTGTTTAAAAGTGTAAGTATCTGCTTTTTGTCCGTTAATAAAAATAGCATCACCATTAATTTCTAAATCATTATTTTCATAATGTTTGATGATTTGCTCATAAAAAGGCAGTGTATTTTTGTTAATTTTCACAGTAGTTCCTTGTTTCGGAATATAAATAGGGCCAAAATTGTCTTGACTCCACTCGTTGTTTTTTATATTCGGAAAAAGGGCATCGCTTTTTGCATGTATAATTTTATCAACCGAAATTGCTAAATGATATTTTTTAAGTCTATTTACTTCGTCATCTGTTAAATTGATGTTTATTTTTGTGTCTATCATTTCCATTTTCAGCTTTTGAGCTAAATTAGGAGATACACCGCCAGCAACTTCTGTAAAAGCACCTTCTTCACCAATTTTGGTTAGGTTAGCACCTTTTTTAAAAGCTTCTTGTACTTTAGGGTTGTTCCAATATTCTGTTGAAATTTTATATACAAAACTACGCTCATTATTCCTTAAAAATTTTGGATATGTACTATTATCAATCGTAGATTTTGCTGTGTAGGTATAGAAAAATTGCAATTTAGCTCTATCTGGTAGCTCACTTTGTTTTCCGTTGATAAAAACAACGCCATTTCTAAGTTCTAAAGAATCTCCAGCAATTGCTACACAACGTTTTACATAGTTGGTTCTTTTGTCAATCGGTTTGTAAGTGTGTTTTCCAGAATTGTCTCCCCACATCGTTTTTAAAGTGTCTGCAGGCCAACTAAACACAACAATATCATTGCGTTTTATTTTCTGAAACCCAGGAATTCTAAGATACGGTAATTGAGGAGTTTTTAAATAAGATTTGGTTCCTGTAAAAGGCAAACTATCGTGTACCATTGGGGCAGCAATAGTAGTCATCGGTATTCTTGCTCCGTAATGAAATTTGCTTACAAATAAGAAATCGCCTACCAATAATGATTTTTCTAATGACGATGTTGGTATGGTATAAGGCTGCATAAAATAAGTATGCACTAAAGTAGCAGCAATAATTGCAAAAGCAATAGAACTTACCCATTCACCGAATTCGCTCTTTGGCTTTAAACTCCTGTTTTCTATGTATTTGTCATTTGTAAAATAATTGATGTAAAAAAGATAGAACCCTAAGGTTAGAATTACTAAAAAAGTATCTTTTTTACTGTTAAAACCAAAACTTCTACAAGTTTCTACCCAAATAATAGGAAACATCAATAAGTTTATAATCGGAATGAAAAGTAAAATGACCCACCATTTTGGTCTGTTTATAATTTGCATTAATACAATTCCGTTGTAAATAGGTATGGCAGCTTCCCAAGCTTTTCTACCTGCTCTAACATATAATTTCCAAGTTCCTAAAAAATGGATAACTTGAATTGCGATGAAAAATAAAAACCATTCGGTAAATGTCATAATACTATTATTTAAAAGTTTTTCTCAACAATTATTTTAATCTTCAATAGGTGTACAAAGTAACAAAAATGTTACAGTTTTTAATCAATATTTAACACATCTTTCATGGTATAAACACCTTTTTTATTTGCCAACCATTCTGCTGCAATAACAGCACCTAACGCAAATCCTTTTCTGCTATGAGCAGTATGTTTTATTACTAAAGTATCAACTTCAGATTGATAAGAAACGGTATGTGTTCCTGGTATATTTTCTATTCGTTTTGCAGTAATAGGAATAATTTCTTCGGATGATTTACCATCTAATTCCCATTTTTCCTTTGATGAATTTTCAATAATCCCATCTGCTAAAGTAATTGCTGTTCCGCTTGGAGCATCTAGTTTTTTTGTATGATGAATTTCTTCAATAGATACATTGTAATCTTTTAAAACATCCATCATTTTTGCCAACTGATTATTCAATTCAAAAAAAATATTTACACCCAAACTAAAGTTTGAGGCATATATAAATGCGCCGTTTTTTTTGAGGCATAAACTAACAACTTTATCATAATTTTCTAACCAACCCGTTGTGCCAGAAATTACAGGAACATTGTTGTTAATGCACTTAGAAATATTTTTAAAAGCAGCATTGGGTACACTAAAATCTATGGCAATATCAGCTAAAGAAATATCATATTTTTTATGTCCATCATCTTTAATAGTAATTGAATGACCTCGTTGTAAAGCAATTTTTTCAATTTCTTTACCCATCCTTCCATAGCCTAATAATGCAATTTTCATTTTAAAAAGTGTATTTTAAGGTAAGACCAACTGTCGGTGCATCAATTTGTATCGGGTCAAGTTTAATAAGCGGTTCAAAAGACAAGTTATCACTTGTATCAAACTGTAATAAATGCGCATTTACGCTAGCTTCTACAATTTGCAAAACATATACTAAAACAAAAGTAAATAATGATAAATCTCTATTTTTTCGTAATTGTTTTTGAGCACTAATCAATGCATTTCTAGATAAAATTTCAGTACCATTATCAAGTGTAAACTCATCTTGTAACCCTGCTTCACGGAGTTTAAAGGCTCTTCGATATCTTTTGTATTCGCTATTGTTAGTAAGGTAATAATAAGTAGGTGCTGCTAAAGAAGCCCAAACTATAGGGGCTTTCCAATATTTTTTGTTATAAACTTGTCCCATACCAGGGAAAAGAGTTGAATAAAAAGCTGCTTTTGCTGGTTTTAGAGGATTATAGTCAGTGTTTTTAATTTTAATGTCCCCTTGTATTCTAAGACCTTTTACGGCAACAGAATCTTTTTGAGAGAAAGTGTTTAAAGATGCAAACACACAAAAAATAAATATAATTTTTTTAAAAAACACGCTATTTTAATAAGTCTTTAATACGATTAAAATCTTCTTTAGAATGAAAAGGGATGGTTAATTTTCCTTTTCCTTTACTGTTCACAGAAACGCCCACTTTATGCCCAAAATATTCGTTTATATTTTGCAAACTTTCTTTGATGTATTTAGGAATAACTGGCTTCTTTGGTTTTGCTATACTGCCTGTTTTTAGAGTTTTTACCAAAATTTCAGTTTGTCGAACAGATAATTTTTCTCGTACAATTTTCTCGTAAATTTTTAACTGTTCTTCAGTGCTTTCAATAGTAATTAATGTACGTCCATGTCCCATAGAAATAAATCCATCTCTCATCCCTGTTTGAATGATTGGATCTAATTTTAACAGCCGTAAATAATTAGCAACTGTAGATCTTTTTTTACCAACTCTTGTACTTAATTCTTCTTGTGTTAAGTTGATTTCATCTACCAATCTTTGGTACGATAATGCAATCTCTATGGCGTCTAAATCTTTTCTTTGGATGTTTTCTACCAATGCCATTTCTAGCATTTCTTGATCATTTGCAATTCTAATATAGGCAGGAATTGTTTTGTTTCCAATCAATTTTGAGGCTCTAAAACGTCGTTCACCAGAAACTAATTGAAAAGTATTTTTTGTGGTTTTCCGAACAGTAATCGGTTGAATTACACCTAACTCTCTGATTGAACTTGCTAATTCTCTTAGAGATTCCTCATCAAAATAAGTTCTAGGTTGATAAGGGTTTATTTCAATATCACTTAACTGTATTTCTAAAATACTGCCAACAAGCTTGTCTGCATTTTTATCGGATACAGAATTTATATTTGATGGTTCTTTTAAAAGAGCAGATAAACCTCTACCTAAAGCTTGTTTTTTTGTTGCTTTTGCCATTTTATGAATTCCTTTTTAAGAGTTCTTGTGCCAAATTTAAGTAATTTACAGCACCTTTACTAGTGGCATCATATGCAATGATACTCTCACCGTAGCTAGGTGCTTCACCTAAACGAGTATTTCTTCGGATAATGGTATCAAAAACCATAGAGCTAAAATGCTTACGAACTTCGTCTACTACTTGGTTTGATAAACGCAAACGAGAATCGAACATAGTTAATAATAAACCTTCAATATCTAAATCAGGATTGTGGATGTTTTGAATGCTTTTAATAGTGTTTAATAGTTTTCCTAACCCCTCTAATGCAAAATATTCACACTGAATCGGGATGATAACTGCATCCGCAGCAACTAAAGAATTTAAAGTAATCAAGCCAAGTGATGGCGCGCAATCAATTAAAATATAATCGTAATCATCTTTTATAGACAACAACGCTTCCTTTAGCATATACTCACGATTTTCTTTATCAACCAATTCAATTTCAATAGCCACCAAATCAATATGTGCAGGAATAATATCTACATTGGGTGATGATGTTTTTTGAATAGCATTTTTAGCATCAATGGTATGTTCTAAAACCTGGTAAGTACCAATTTCAAGATTATCTATATCGATACCTAATCCTGAAGAAGCATTTGCTTGTGGATCAGCATCAATCAATAAAACTTTCTTTTCTAAAACACCTAATGAAGCTGCTAAATTAATGGTTGTAGTTGTTTTACCAACACCTCCTTTTTGATTTGCTATTGCAATAATTTTTCCCATTAAAATCTTTGATTTATAAAAAGTAAAAATACAATTATTTACTGTTTCAGAAAATCAAAGATGTTAACAAAATTATAAAATTGTAATTCGTTAATTATCAAAATATTACAAGTATTTTGATTTTTTTTTAAACAAATAGAAAATATAAAACACAAAAAAAATATACCAAGTTTTATTTCTAAAAAATTACTATCGTTTTCGTTTTCTGTTTTTTACATATTCTAATACAGCTTCTTTAGAGGTAAGCCAGTTTCTACCTTCTTTGTATGCATCAATTTTTCCTTGACGTGCCAATAAGCTAATATACTCTTGTCCATACATCATTTCTTCTTCTTGTACCAAATTAGAAATTTCTGTATAATTTGTATTGCTATCTGGTAGCGCATTTATGTAAATATTGCTTGTGCGCTCTATCGCTTGGCACATTAGTAACATCAATTTGCTGTAATTACCTTTGTTAGCAGCGTTTAAAGCTGTATAATATTTTTTTCTGTCGTTGCGTAAAATAATGGCAGGAGTGTATCCTTCTTTTAAAAGAATAAGATTCATTACAAGCCGAACTGTTCTGCCATTTCCATCAAAAAATGGGTGAATCCATACAAATTTATGATGAAAAACAGTTGCCAACTCAATAACGTTTAATTGCAATGGATTTTGTAGTGTGAAATGAATTAATTCATCTAGTAAATCTGAAACTTTACGAGCATTTGGTGGTGTGAAATTTGCGCCAGAAATGCGCACACCAGCATTTCTAATTCTACCAGCAAAATCTTCTTCAATAGCCCTTAAAATATACGAATGAATCGTTAAAATATCTTTACTATTTAGCTGATATTTTTTGTTGACAATTTCGTACAAGTAATCTAGAGCTTTTTCGTGATTTTTAGCTTCGAAATGTTCTCTTAAAGATTTTCCTTTAATAGTAATACCTTCTTGTAAAATCATTTGAGTTTCACGCAAACTAAGTGTGTTTCCTTCAATGCTATTAGAATTATAAGTCCATTCTATAGCAAGGGCTTCTTTTATTTTTTGAATAGCAATTGCTGGCAGTGGTCTACTTTTTTTTAGAACCTCTCTTTTTTCTTCTAATCTCTTAAAAGTGTTTTGTAATTCTGTTCTATATGTTGTATCAATTTTCCACACACACAAATATACGTTTTTTTATTAACATCGGATAAGTATTAAATAAAGATTATCCGATGTTAAAAAATTACGCAAAAAAAATGATTGTAAGAAATATCCTACAATCATTTTTTTATTTAAACAGAATATTATCCTTTTACAGGTGTATTCTTTAGGATTTCTAATAAAAATTTCCAGAATTTTTGAGTAGACTTAATATTAGCTCTTTCGTCTGGAGAGTGCGCACCTTTAATAGTTGGTCCGAAGGAAATCATTTCCATTTCTGGGTAATTTTGTCCTAAAATACCACATTCTAAACCAGCATGACAAGCAGCTACAATCGCTTTTTCTTTATATAAATTTTCATACAAATTAGCAGCAATATGTAAAATTTCTGAGTTTATATTAGGTAACCAACCAGGGTATGAACCAGATAATGTTACTTCAAAACCAGCTAATTCAAACGCAGATCGAAGAGAATTTGCTAAATCAAATTTATTAGTTTCTGAAGATGATCTTGTTAAACAACTAATCTTTATATGTCCGTTTTGAGCTTCAATTTTTGCAATATTGTTAGAGGTTTCTACCAAACCTTCTACATCGGGACTCATTCTATATACACCATTTAATGCAGTATATACAGATTTTATAAAGCCTTCTTGCACACCCAAATTCATTACTTTTTCTGGTGATGTAGTTTCAGATATTTCAATAGTAAGATTTGGCTCTAAGGATGCGAATTCTGTTTTTATATTGTTGATTAGTTCGTTCATTTCAAACAAAAAAGGTTCTTTAGAAACGGTATCAATCACTACTTTTGCAAAACTTTCTCTAGGAATAGCATTTCGTAAACTACCACCTTTAATTTCTGAAACAAGTAATCCGAAGTTCTCAAAACCATCAAACAACAAACGGTTCATAATTTTGTTAGCATTTCCTAAGCCTTTATAAATGTCCATTCCAGAATGCCCACCGTTTAAACCTTTTACTTCTATAGAAAATGCAGTCGTATTTTTTGGTGTATTTTCTTGAGTGTACGTTCTTGTGGCAGTAAGGTCTATACCACCAGCGCATCCCATACCAATTTCATCGTCTTCTTCGGTATCTAAATTTAATAGAATATCACCATCTAAAACACCACCTTCTAATCCCATTGCACCAGTCATTCCTGTTTCTTCATCAATAGTAAATAGGGCTTCTAGAGGAGGGTGTACAATATCATCCGAAGTGAAAACAGCCATAATTGCTGCAACACCTAACCCATTGTCAGCACCTAATGTAGTTCCGTCTGCGGTAACCCAACCGTCTTTAATGAGCATTTTAATACCTTCTTTGTCAAAGTCAAAATTAGTATCTGAGTTTTTTTGATGTACCATGTCTAAATGGCTTTGTAAAACGACTGTTTTACGGTTTTCCATTCCTTTGGTTGCAGGTTTTTTAATGATAACATTTCCTACTTTGTCTACTAAAGTTTCAAGATTTAGTTTTTTACCAAAATCTACCATAAACTGAATGACACGTTCTTCTTTTTTTGATGGACGTGGTACTGCATTTAAGTCTGCAAAATGATTCCAAACTGCTTTAGGTTCTAGGTTTCTTATTTCTGAGTTCATATTTATTGATATTTCTGTGTTCTAACGGTCAAAGTTACGATATTTCAATTACAATATCTTCTGTATTTTTTCTTACTTTTTTTAAATCTTTCATAAAATCATCTTTAGCTCTAAAGCCAATGGGCATTACTAAAACCGAAGTAAGGTTTTGCTGATTTAGTTGTAAAATTTCATCGTATTTTTCTGGTACAAACCCTTCCATTGGGCAAGCGTCAATTTTTTCTATTGCGCAAACAGTTAAAAGATTTCCTAAGGATAAATAGGCTTGCCTTTTGTTTTGCTCAGTAAGTTCTTCTTGGCTTTTTTTTGAGAAACTATCAACTAAGAATTCTTTGAATGGGTTTAATATTTCGTCAGGTGTATTTCTGATTTTTTTAGTCAATTCAAAATAATTTCCCACCTCTTTTGTGCTATATTTTTCAGGAATACAAAGCACTAAAATATGTGAGGCCTGAGTAACTTGTTGCTGATTGTATGAGTGTGTTGTTAATTTTTTCTGAAGCTCTTTGTTTTGAATAATAACCATAGTTACAGGTTGTAATCCATAAGAAGTTGCGGTTAAGTTAAAAGCTTCTTTTAAGATGTCTATTTGTGCTTTTGAGACTTGTTTTGTGTCATCAAATTTTTTGACTGCGTATCGCCATTGTAAGCTTTTTATGATATTCATATATTGTTTCTAATTTTTTTACAAAAATAGTTGAAATAAGTTTACTTTTTTTAAAGTATAGATTGATTAAAAAGATAGAGTTATCAATTTTTTATATCTTTAGAAAAAAGAAACTATGAAAGAAGATTTTTTACATTATATCTGGCAGTATAAATTGTTTTCTTTTCGAAAGCTACAAACAACAAATAAAGAAGAGATTATACTTGTAAAATCAGGGGTTTATAATACAAATTCAGGTACAGATTTTTTGAATGCACAGATTAAGTTAGACAATCAGTTGTGGGTAGGAAATGTAGAAATCCACCTAAAATCTTCTGATTGGTATGCACATCATCATGAAGAAGATAAAAATTATGACGCTGTAATTTTACATGTTGTTTGGGAGGAGGATGCAACCGTTTATATGAAAAACAATAAGCCATTGCCAACCTTGGTTTTAAAAAATTTGGTTGATAAAAAATTGCTAAAAACGTATCAAAATTTATTTTCCTCTCAACTTCGTTGGATTCCTTGCGAAACTCAAATACATACGGTTGATAATTTTGTAATGCAAAATTGGCTAGAACGATTGTATTTTGAACGGCTGGAGGGTAAGTCGGTTTTAATTAAAGAATTATTATTGAAGTCAAATAATGATTTTGAAGCTGTTTTGTTTCAGTTATTAGCAAAGAATTTTGGTTTAAAAGTAAATGCCGATGCTTTTTTACAGCTGGCAACATCACTCCATTTTTCTGTCGTTAGAAAAGAGTGTTTTGATGCAGTTAAATTAGAAGCTTTGTTGTTTGGACAAGCAGGGTTTTTGTCAGAAGAAATAGAAGAAAAGCATCATAAAAACCTCAAAAAAGAATACAATTATTTGCGTCATAAATATCAATTAGAGTCCATTGAAAAATATCAATTTCAGTTTTTTAGAATGAGGCCTGCAAATTTCCCTACGATTCGGATTGCACAATTAGTGGCATTATATAATTTGCATCAAAATTTGTTTTCTAAATTGATAGAAATCAAAAAAATAAAAGATTTTTACACACTCTTTTCTGTTGAGGTAAATACTTTTTGGAAAACGCATTTTACGTTTGAAAAAGTATCGAAAAAGACATCAAAAAAACTAACAAAATCATTTATAGATTTACTGATTATTAATACTATAATTCCGTTAAAATTCGTTTTCTTACAAAGTAGAGGAGAGGTTGATTCAGAAATTTTTTTAGAATTGATAAAGCAATTAAAACCAGAAAAAAATAGTATTATTTCTAAATTTTCTGATCTAAAAGTGAATGCAGAAAATGCTTTTAAAACTCAGGCTTTATTAGAATTAAAAAACAAGTATTGTAGTCCTAAAAAATGTTTAGATTGTAGTATTGGAAACGAGTTGTTGCGAAAAAATGGTTAGTAAAGCGGTTTGTATTTTACAGGGTTTGCTTCATTCATAATTTCATATATTTTTTCAAAAACATCTTCGGTAGATGGTTTTGAAAAATAATCTCCGTCGGTTCCGTAAGCTGCTCTATGAGCTTTTGCGGTTAAAGTTGCAGGTTTGCCGTCTAAATACTGGTATCCGTTTTGGTTTTCTAGAATTTTCTGTAATAAATATGCCGATGCTCCTCCAGGTAAATCTTCGTCAACAACTAATAAACGGTTTGTTTTTGCCACACTTTTAACGGTATCAGAATTAATATCAAACGGCAATAAACTTTGGGCATCAATAATTTCGATATCTATACCTACTTGCGCAAGTTCTTTACCAGCTTCTTCTACAATTTTAAGTGTAGAGCCGTAGGAAACTACGGTAATATCTGTACCTTCTTTAACGGTTTCTACAACTCCAATTGGTGTTTTAAATTCACCAAAATTTGTTGGAAGTTCTTCTTTTAATCGGTAGCCATTTAAGTTTTCTATAACTATGGCAGGCTCATCGGCTTCTAAAAGCGTGTTGTAAAAACCAGCAGCTTTGGTCATGTTTCTTGGTACTAAAACGTGTATTCCTCTCAATGAGTTGATAATCATCCCCATCGGTGATCCTGCGTGCCAAATACCTTCTAATCTGTGTCCGCGAGTTCGAATAATTAAGGGAGCTTTTTGCTTGCCACAAGTTCTGTAACGTAAAGTTGCCAAATCATCACTTAAAACTTGGATGGCGTATAATAAATAATCTAAGTACTGAATTTCTGCAATTGGGCGTAACCCACGCAATGCCATACCAATTCCTTGACCAACAATTGTATTTTCTCGAATACCAGTGTCAGAAACTCTTGTTTCTCCATATTTCTCTTGCAAACCTTCTAAACCTTGATTTACATCGCCAATAAAACCAGCGTCTTCACCAAAAATTAAAAATTCAGGGCGTTTTTGTAAAAGGGCATCAAAATTATTTCGAATGATGATTCTGGCATCAACCATATTTTTTTCTGATGCATATTCTGGTGATTTTTCATCAATTTTTATTGCTGATTGATGTTCGCTCATTAAGTGCGAATCGTATTTATATGCAGTATTCTTTGATAATTCTTTGATAAAGTTTTGCAACGCTATTTTTTCTGGAAAATTTTCATCTTTAAGGTAGCGAAGCGTTTTACGAGTTGCTACTAAAATATCTTTTCTAATAGGCTCTATAATAGCGGTTAAATCATTTTTATGTTTTGTGATAAAAGTACCATTACTACTTTTTTGAGCAACCTGTTCTAATAAGTTTACGGCTGTATTTACTTCTAATTTTATCTCGTTAAGATAAGAATTCCACGCCTCTCTTTTTGCTTTAGAAACTTCTTTTTTCGCTTCTTTATCTATAATGATAATCTCTTCTTCTGATGATACGAATTTTAAAGATTCTCCATTTTCATCTTCCAATTCAAAATTTAAAATCCATTCTCGCATTTTTTCGATACAATCAAACTTTTTTTCCCATTGTAATCGTTCTTTACTTTTATATCGCTCATGAGAGCCAGAGGTAGAGTGTCCTTGAGGTTGTGTTAATTCCTTTACATGAATTAGCACAGGTACATGTTGTTCTCTTGCAATTTTTGAAGCCTTGGAGTAGACGTCGATTAATTGTACATAATCCCAACCGTTTACTACGATTATTTCGTAACCATTTGTGTCATTTTCTCGTTGAAACCCTTTTAAAATTTCTGAAATACTCTCTTTTGTTGTTTGGTGTTTTGCGTGTACTGAAATTCCGTATTCATCATCCCAAACACTCATTACCATTGGTACTTGTAAAACTCCGGCAGCATTTATGGTTTCAAAAAAGACACCTTCACTGGTACTTGCGTTTCCTATAGTTCCCCAGGCGACTTCATTTCCATCAATAGAAAAATTGGTAAAATTTGCTAAATCTTTATTATTTCTATAAATTTTTGATGCCTGAGCCAATCCTAATAAACGTGCCATTTGACCAGCGGTGGGAGAAATGTCTGCACTCGAATTTTTTTGTTTGGTTAAGTTTTTCCAACTCCCATCTTCATTTAAACTATGTGTTGCAAAATGCCCCCCCATTTGACGACCTGCTGACATTGGGTCTGCATTGATATCTGCATGTGCATACAAACCTGCAAAAAGTTGTTGCGGAGTCAGTGCACCAATTGCCATCATAAAAGTTTGGTCTCTATAATAACCTGATCTAAAATCACCATTTTTAAATTGCTTGGCCATGGCCAATTGCGCCACTTCTTTACCGTCTCCAAAAATACCAAATTTCGCTTTTCCTGTAAGTACTTCTCTACGTCCTAATAAACTACATTCTCTACTTACACGAGCAATTCTGTAATCATTTAAAACTTCTGTTTTAAAATCGTTAAAAGAAATTTGTTGTGTGGATTTTATAGTAATATTTTCAGACATAATGAGATGTTTTTTAGTTCTGCAAAGATAGGTTTTTTGATTGAAATTTAAAAATTGATTATTTTACTGAGAATATGGTAAAATAAAAGGTAATTTCTATTTGTTTTGTGCAGAATGTTTAATAAAACCTACAAAAAACCCCGTCTAAAGAAATTATAGATAGCGTTAAAGTTTGCGGTAAGTACAAACCTAATTTTTTTTGGATATGCTTTTTGATTAATTTCCCAACCGTTATTTGAGTATAATGGAAAATATATTTCTAAAATATTGTGCACAAAATTGAAACGGATCCCGCTTTCATAGCCAAAAAATATTTTTTCGTTTTTGTTTTTTAAGAAAGCGATATCGTTGTGAAATTCTATCCAACGCCATAAACCAATACTTGAATTGGTAGAAAACATAAATTGATTTGCAAAACGTGTAGATAAAACAGACTTAAAGCCACCTTCAGCAATAATAGTTTGTTGACTGAAAATACCTGAATTTTCTGAACGACCGTAGTAGTTTAATTCGAATAAATAATCATTTGACCTATCCAATCCGAAGCTAAAATAATTTCCTGTAGAGCTATTGTTTAAAAAAGTACCCGCAAATACTCTAAAATCTAGTTGCCTGTTTTTTCCAGTTAATTTTCTGTATCTAAAATCTGCCGATAGTTTTGTGAAATCTTTTGCAATTTCAGTTTTTAATCTATAGTTAATGCCTTTTATAACATTTGGCTTGCTATAATTATAACTCAAACTTAAAACATTGTATTGGTCTTGTGCTGTTTTAATGCTTCCTACTGCAACTTCTTTGTTGATGTTTACCAATTTTAAATTGATAGATTTATAACCGACATCTCGTAAGCTTTTTCGTCTTAACTGGATGGAAATAAATGGAATAAGTGATTTGTAAGCTAGGTTTGTTGAATAATGTAAGCTGCTACCTACAAGTCCATATCTAATTTTATATGTTTTTGAGTTTTCAAAATATTGGTTGTAAGAAACTGAAAAATATCCAGTAAATGATTTACTTTTTGTAGCGTAAGAAGGTGCAACAGTAAATTCTAAATTCCTTGCAATAATAGGTTTGTTGTGTAGTTTTACGCCAAAAATAATACCATCATAGAAATTATATTTCACATCTGGTTCGTAATAAATTTGATTGTAATAAGGGTCTTCAATGTCTTTTATAAATTTAAATTGTAAAGGCTTATTGAATAAGCCTCTTTTTAATTTTTTCCAATTATCTAGAGAGTTGTATTCAGGATATAAATTTTCATAATTTAAAGAAAGTCTATCAAAATTACCTTTAGGAACAGTAATGATCTTTGTCGAATCAATATTTATAAGCCATTTTTTAAAAATAATTTCTTTATCTTTTAAACCATATAAAGCCACAGGGGCAGTAATATTTCTTTTGTTTTTAATGATGATTTTTATAGAATCCTGCTGTATTTCTGCACTTTTTATGGTGTAATCTATTTTTTTATTGGTTTGTAGATAATCGCCAAAAAACCAATCTAAATTTTTATCAGTTTTTTCAGAAATAATATTTCTAAAAGAAGTGCTTTTGCAAATTTGTAATTGATTTTTTTGATAAAATTCTTTGATAGATTGATGTAAGACTCTTTCTCCTATATAGCCTTTTAGATATCGTAAGCCCAGTCCTGCTTTGTATTTATTAGCGATTTTTCTGTTAAAGTTTGATAAAGAATCTGCCCTAGTTGTTAAAGATTGGTCTAAAAATTTCCGAGTACTAAATTGATACACAAAAGGGTATTTGTCATTAAATTTTAGTTTCGCTATATTAAAACTTTTTAAGCCCCAAATTTTCGAAACTTTTCCTAAGAGCTTTACTTCTGGATAATATTTCTGCACATATTCCATCATTAAGTAAGTTTGCAAGCCATCAATTAACCAGTAATCGGTTCGTTTGTTTAAAAGCAATGTGCTTTCTATATATTTTTTTGTTAGGGCTTTGAACATGGTAATATCCCACTTAAAAACATCAGAAAAAGGGTGTAAAAAACTAGGTAATTGATTCAATCCATAGATAGGGTTTTTTTGTTGAGAAGCTTTATCTACAAAAAGTTCTACATGAGGATATTTTCCTAGTAAATCTTCAATAAATAATAATTCTCTGTTTAAGATATCGGTACTTAATTTTTGATTAATTTCTTTTCTATAAATATCTGTTTTAACATTTAATACATCTGTTTTAAATATTTTGAATTTTTTCGAAATATCAATATTTAAAATAATATCTATTTGTTTTTTCCCTACTAAGAAATAATCAGTTGTAGTATTTTTTTTAGTTTCGTATTGGTATAAGTTGCTTTGAAGTTTATATTTTTTAGGAACTTGAATTTGTATCTCAAAATCGGTAGCGTTTTCATACAAATCATCCATATTTAAGTTGCTCATTAACTGCCAGCCGTTTTGGTATACAGCAGGTGTTAGATACCAGAAACGCAAATGATACCCTGTTTTTGTTTTTCCGTATCCTGTAAATTTTGCATTGGGCATTTTTACGGTATATGTTATAGAGAGGTGAACGGAGTCTTTTGGATTAAGAGGTGTTTTTAGATTGACTTTGAGAATATCTATTTGATTTTTTAACTCTTCAAAAGAAGTTGTTTCAAAATTGATGGATAGATTGTGTATTTGAGAAAATCCTCGATCTTTTTTATCAGCAAAATAGAGAGATTTATCATAACCTTCAATAAAACGTTTTGTGAGTGGGGTTTTTCTGTTTTTATAACTATTTGCCCAATTGTGTAGATAGATTTCTTCTAATTTTGTGTTAGAAGTATTGTAGAAAATAATTTTTTGAGTAACCTTTAAAAGATCGGTTTTAGTATCTAATATTGCATTGATTTTTATTGAGTTAGTTTGAGCAAAATGCTGCAAAAAACTCAATAAAAATAAGGTGATTATAGTGTTTTTTTTACTCAATTATTGTTTAATAAATTTTAAAGGTTGTGTTTGGTTACCTGTTTTTAAATAATAAATACCTTTAGAAAAATTACTTACATCAATAGTTATTTGAAGGTTGTTTGTTGTTGGTGTTTTTCTAAGAATTTGCCCTAACTGATTGTAAATATATAAGAATTTACCATGTCTATTGTTGTTAAAAGTAATGTTTAACTCTTTAGAAATAAAATTATTACCCGTAATAGATATTGGTTCGTATACTTGTTGTGTTGACAATGTGTTTTGTGGTGTTTCAATTTCCATAACAACAGGTAGGTGGTCAGAAAATTGATGCAATGCATTTCGTATGTTTTGAGAAAAACTACCACCACAATTGCTGTTGGCAACATAACTGTTGTAGCAATTTCCGTTATTCCCTACCGATTTATAGCTATCGTTTACATAGAATAAATTAGAACTTGTAGTAAAGTTTTTAGACATCATAATAAAATCAAACCGATCATCCATACCACCAGAAGCTCCACTTTGATCTTCTACATTATTTTCTGATGCAGATGTTCTGGTCGATTGTGTGTGAATATCTTTAAAAGAACTATTGTTCCAAAAATAGGTTGAATTGTAATTGTTGTAATCAAAATAATCTACACCATCATTAGGAAATAAAGGAGTTGGTCTGTTAATTGGATCTACAATTATAATTGGATTCGATTCGTCTAATAATTTAATATATGCATCTTCATTACTTGTGTATGTATTAAAATCTCCTGCAAAAATAACA
>CAZZNK010000029.1:12513-25519 GCA_964655585.1 uncultured Flavobacteriaceae bacterium | reverse complement strand
TTACACCCCCTAAAACAAAAAGTACAAAGAGAACCTAATATATTTTGGCTGAAAAAACCAATGAAAACAATGCATACAGGTGTTTTTTGCCGTAATTTCAAAAGAAACAAAAAGTACAATTAACTACCTTTAACTACCTTTTAATTACCGCTTAGGTAAGTATTAACTACCTCCTTTTAACCCATAACTACCATTTTACTACAGAATAGCCGTAAAACTACTGTTTGCAAGGCTTAAAGTGATATTTACTACCTTTTAAATAAGTGTTTAAATAGTATTTAACGGATAAATATGCCGTAAATTTTAATAATAGAAAAAACACAAAGAAATGGTTAGCTGTCACGTTAGGTGTCACGTTAGGTGTCACAAAATAGGAGTAAAAACTGTATGAGTTTGTTGTATTTGTATGTGAAAACATAACGAAATATATTAAAAAGGGGTTGAGTTAGGGGGGGTATGATAACTTTAAATATATGAGTTATTTTTTTAATATACTGGTATTCAGTTTATTGATTTACGAATATGATTTTTGTATATGTATATAAATGTGATGGATATTATAGTAGTTGTACTTTTCCTGTACTTTCTTCTTTGTTTACGGATCCTAATACACGAGATATATAACGTATATTTTCTTTCAAAATAGTAATAGGTTGATGTTTTAAACGGCCGTCTGGGTGTATAGATGTGTTTGTGCTGTAGCAAATTATATTTTTTTCGTCTAATTCACCTATTTGCTTAGTAATTCTTCTTTCGGAAGTTTCTACAACATAATTCCGGCCCCATGAAATTTCACTTTTATCATTTAACTCACGGATAGCAAGAATACACCCACTTGGGTATTCTACCATACTATCTCCGTAATGTCTTATTGCAGCTGTAGCACCTTGAAACCAATCACCGGCATCTATTAATACAGAGGTATTATAAATAGCCCCAGTTTCTGCTACTAAATTATCTCCACCAATTGTAGCTACATCTTCATAAAATGGAATTAAGTTTTTGCTAATTTTTTCTTTTTCTTCATTCAGTAATTCAGATATCGTTACATTAAGGACTTTTGCAATTATTTGCAACTTTGATAGACTTATGTCTGCTTTTTCATTTTCATAATCAACATATGAACGTTTTCTAATGCCAGTTCTCTCAACAATTTGGTCTTGAGTAAGGTTTTTTTTCTTTCTTATTTCTTTGATTCTAAGCATTTTATAATATTTTAAATGAATTAATGCAATTATTTGCATTAAAACTTGTAATTATTTGCAATATGTTTATATATTTGTCCTGTACTAAAAGACAAAATAAACAATGAGCAAACCTACGAAAAAAAGAAACAATTACAATGAGGATATTCTCACAGCTTTACATAATAAATATGGGTATTCAGTTGATTACATCAGAAAATCACTAAGAAAAGACCGAGAAGGCATTATGCCCGACATTTTAATAAAGGAGTATAACAAACTCTTGAAAGCCGATGAAATTATTAAAGCTGCTGCTAAAAAAGAGCTTCAAGAAAAAACTAATAATATAAAATCATAAATATGTTTGAATATTACGGAAATTCTTTATGCGTTAGAGGCAGTTGGTTATCTAAACTAGGTGTTATTTCTTCCTCGTATCAGCAAAATTTAATATCTGAAAGAAAATTAAAAAAAGCGCGATCTGGGCGTGGATTAGGAAATTACTCTTTGTATATATACGAATCTTTACCGCAACGGTTCCGTACTGTTATCGAACACGATTTAGGTTTAGATCCTTATGAAGAAAGTAAAACCATTCCTTTTGCTAAGTATTTGAAATACGATGAAAACGCCGCCGCTTTCTTTTCTAATTACGAGTTAGAAGATGGACGTTTTTTATCAGAAGTAAATACATCTGCAGTAGAAGAATATACCGCCAATGCAATTGTGTTTAATGCAATTAAAGTATTGCATACCAAAATAACTACAGCTAATCCTAAGATAAATAAAGGCGAATTATGGCAACGTTTTGCAAACTCAATTCAAAAATTACCAAAAGAAATTACAGATAGATATCCGTTTGATGTCCCAACCAATCCAAGAACACTACGCGCAAAATATGAATCATGTATTTTATTAAAAAAGAACCGTCGTTATAAAAGAACTGGTTTAGAAGGCTT
Source organism: uncultured Flavobacteriaceae bacterium (assembly GCA_964655585.1). GTDB lineage: Bacteria > Bacteroidota > Bacteroidia > Flavobacteriales > Flavobacteriaceae > Polaribacter. The sequence continues at coordinate 23,376 of CAZZNK010000029.1, read as the reverse complement.
AATTCACGATAACTATTGCAATAACCACTCTAAAATAATTTCTGATGAAATTGGTGACTGGTTAATGGCATACAAATGTTTACCGATTAATTATTCTTATTACGAACTTCAAGAAATATATAATGAAGCTCGCTTAGAAAAAGGATGGTCCTATTTATCTGAAGGAGCGATTAACAATCATTTAACCAAACCAGAAAATGTAAGAATTTGGACATTGGCTGGAGACGGTGTTGAAGAATACACTAAAAAATACGGACACACATTAAGTAAAAATAAAAACAGATTATTCCCTAATGCTCATTGGGCAATAGACGGCACCAAGTTAGATGCTGTACATTTTTGGGACACGAAGTCTAAAATGGCAGCAGTTTGCAAAATCAATGTTTTGATTGATGTGTATTCTGAAAAGATTTTAGGCTATTCTTTTTCACAAACAGAAAATCACGTAGATCACTTTATTGCTTTACGCATGTCAGTAGATGAAGCTGGTGCAAGGCCTTATTTATTTACCTATGATGCACAATCTGCTCATAGGTCTAAAAAAATGCAGGAACTATATAGCAAAGTAATTGCAAAAGGCGGTCAACATTATCATCATAAAGTAGGTAGAAAATCGAATCCAATGGAGCAGTTTTTTAACCGATTTCAGCAACAAATAGTATTAAAACGTTGGTTTACAGATGGGCAATCTATTAAAGCAAAACAAACCAGATCTAAAGCGAGTTTAGAAATTGTACATCAAAATAAAGGTGCATTACCAACGTATGAGGATCTACAAAAACATTTTGAGATTATGGTTTCAGAATGGAACTCTAAGCCACGCTCAAGAAAATCTACCAAAACCAGAAATGAGTTTTACGAAACTTCTACAACCCATACACAAGAATTAAGCATATTAGATCGTGTTTCTATGTTCTGGCTAAATGAACGTAAACGAAAACACTTAGCTCACGGAATGCCTTTAACAGTCGCAGGAGAAGATTATTTATTTGAGGTGTATGATGACAATGGAAATGTAGATACAGATTTTAGATTAAAGTATGTGCAGCAGTCTTTAATTGTGTCTTATGACCCAGAATATTTAGATGATTTTGTAGCACTCTACAAATTGAACGATAAAAATGAAAAGGTATTTGTTGGCTATGCCGAAAAGAAACGCACAAGTGTAGAAGTAGCCTTTTTACAACAACCAGGAGAATACGATCAAGTTTTAAAAGATATTGAAGTACGTGCCACAGAAAAGGCCCACGATTGGAACGCTTATTTAGAAATTGTAGAGCGTACAGGAATTAGTAGAGAATCTCTAATTAATGAGCAAAACAGTTGGGTAGATAATAACGCAGAATTTAATGCTAAACGTGCTGCTTTTTCCACTAAAGAAGAAAATTTAGAAAGTGATAGCAAATCGCTATTTAGTAGAATGATTAATAACTAAATCTTATAGAATGCAACAATCAGAAAAGAAAAAAATAGTTGACTTATTAGAAATTTACATCAAAAATAAAGGTTCGCAAAACAAAGCGGCACATTCTTTAAAAGGTGTTTCATCTGCCGTAATTTCTCATTTAATAAATGGGAACTGGGAGCCTTACGCAGATGATATGTTTCGTAAAATTGGCAATCAAATTGGGTACAATTCTCAAAATTGGCAATTTGTAAATACAACAAATGCCTCATTTTTATTAGCAACTTTAGATAAGGTAAAAAAACAACAATCTGTTGTTACCATTTTGGCAATTGCAGGGTCTGGAAAGTCTGAAATTACCAAAAAGTATGCTGCTGAAAATTCTGATGTCATTAGAATTGAGTGTGCTTCTTATTGGGACGAAAAAAGATTTTTACAAGAAATTTTGTTAAAAATGGGCATTAGAAATCCGCACAATAGAATCCCTCAAATGATGGAAGAAATCATAAAAGGTATTCAGAATTATGATACGCCTCCAGAAATGATTTTTGATGAAATTGATAAACTTGGAGATCGGCTATTATATTTTTTAATTACGTTTTACAACGAACTAAAGTGGAAATGTAGCATTGTTTTGTTATCAACCTATTATTTCAAAAAAAGATTAGAAGACGGGTTTAGAAACCGTAGGAAAGGATATGAAGAGTTATTAAGCAGGTTTGGAACCTTTATCGAGTTTGAACAAACAAGTGCTGCAGATGTACAATTACTATGCGAGGCTCAAGGACTAACAGACAAAACTATTATTAGAATAATTCAGAAAAAATGTAATGGAGATTTACGAATTGCAGCCGAATTAATAAGAATATATAAGTTAGAAAATGGCATATAAATATCACCCAGAAATAGAGAGCCTAAAAGTGAATGAAGATGGTACAAAAGTAATGTATTGTGGAGATTCTTTAGAGGTGCGTTCAGCAAATAGATCTGAGCGAAAAACAGCATTAAAATACGTGTATTTTCTAGGAAGAACACACAGTATTGCCAAGTTAGTATGTGAGTGTTGGAATGGAATGTCAGAAAACCCGCGTTGGTATGCAACAAGAAGAGTAAAAGCCAAAGGATTTCATTATACCAATTTATTTTTTGCTCCCTGCGGAACGAATCCAGAGGCAAGAAACGCAAAAAGAGGCACAAGGAGTAAAATTACGGTAGCAGATGTTCCTAATATTGAGAAGCGTCTTAGAAGTGGCGAAACATTGGCGGCAATTGCTAAAGATTACAACACATCTGATATGTCTATTCATCGTATTAGAAAAGGGATGAAGAATGGCTAGAGCTTTTAATGTAAAAGATTTATTAAGCAAAAAATTTGAAATAATGCCTTTTTCGGGTATTTGGGAGCAAAGTTTTGGAAAACCTTGTAAACAGTTCAGTATGATGATTTATGGAGATTCTGGTAGCGGAAAAACCGAGTTAGCGATAAAATTTTGCAAGTACTTGACAAATTTCGGAATTGTGCATTACGATAGTATTGAGCAGGGAATTAGTCACACTTTACAAATGGCAATGGAGCGAAACAATATGGAGCAAGTGGCTGATAAGTTTAAGATTTTAGACAAAGAACAACTACCTGAACTTACAGCAAGGTTGCGTAAACAACGTTCAGCAGATTTTTTAGTGATCGATTCAATTCAATACCTACGGATGACAAAAGAGGAATATTTTAATTTTAAAAATGAGTTCTATCCAAAGAAAGGAATCATTTTTATAAGTCACATAGAAAAAGGAACTTTAAAAGGAGCTTTGGCAAGAGACATTTGGTACGATGTAGATATTCAAGTGCCAGTAGAAGGTTTTAAGGGGTTTCCTAAAAAAAGATTAAACGGTGGAGGAGCCCCTTATATTATCAATGCTGAACGTGCAGCAGCGTATCACGGAGAAATTAAATAATTTAAAACAAGGATAAAATGAAAACATTAACACAAAACATTCAACAACGTACAGGATTGAGCAAAGATGAATATGAAAACGTTGTTTTTTCAACCTATTTAATGTGCTTGTCAGAAATAGCAAGAACGCCACAGCACTTGCAGTTGTTGTTAATTAACAGACCTATTAATAATTGGTTTTTAAAGGAGGTTGCAAAACTAAATAAAGACTTTATGATCAACACAATTCCGTTTATTAAATTAGAAAAAAAATATGTAAAAAAGCACTACAAATCGATTATTAAAAGAATCGCACAAAACTATCCTAGTGCTTTGATTGATGCTGTGAAAATCATTAATAAAGAGTCTTTACTAACCTTATGTAATTAATTATGATCGTAAACATACACAATTTAGAAAAGAGAGTAACATTGTTAAATGATTGGTTGTTTCATCATCCAGATACGCATCATTTATATAGGGAGAAGGCACACAAACGTAATTATTACGTGCAAAAATTAGGAGAAATGGATGAATACCAATTAAAAACCATAGAAATACAATAATTATGAATGTAGATTTAAGCAAGTTATCTGCCGCAGATTTAAAGGCAGAATTAGAGAAAAGAGAAGCAACAGAACGTAAGGTGCAGCAGTCAAAAGAATCAGCACATGAAAAAAGAAAAAAAGACTTTTTAAGTTCAACTACTCACAGGTTTTTGAGTTATAGAAATGAATTAAAACAGTTGAAAGATTTCACGATTACCGAAGCGAACAAAATTTGGAATGAGATGTACGAGGTGCAAGGAAAAGAACCAAAAGAGCAAAATCAAATCAGTATTAAAACAGGCGATTTAAAAATTACGGTAGAACGCAAAGATAAGTTTGAGTTTACCGATGAAGCTATTGTACATATTGATGCCATTAAGGAAATTATGAAGGAAAAATTCGAATTGCGAAATAAGGGAATGTATGGGTTTTTAGATGCAATTTTAATGAAAAATGGTGCAGGAGATTATGATCCGAAACTGTTAACGAAAGCAAAAAAATCTGCAATAGAATTAGGCTATGATGATCTAACTGCAGAAATAGAAAAACTACAAAATTGCCAGCAAGTAAACGGTACCGCTTTGTACTGTAGAGCGTATAAAAAAAATGAGCGAGGACTCTGGAAAGATATCGTTATTCAATTTTCTTCTTTGTAATGGTTATTGATAAAAAACAGATCATCCGCATACAATCTGCTATGAGTAGCAGATGCAGTTCTAGAGACGAGCGCTTAGATTTTATGTCTGGCTTTTTTAGTAGGGAAATTGAGTCGACAAAAGATTTAACAAGTGTTGAAGCGGATGATTTTATTTACTTTTTAAATACAGGAAAAGTAAGCAATAACAATTGGGCATATTTTGACAAATCAAAGTTTACTTCAGAACGGAAATTATTATGGTCCTACTTATATCAAGCTCAATGGACAGTATCAAATGACCGACACGGAGAAGTACCCGATTTAGAAAGATTGAGTGCTTTTATAAAAAGCAAAAACAGCCCTGTAAACAAGCCTCTTAAATTATGGAAAAAACAAGATTGGGAAAAGATATTATATGTGTTTTTGCAAATTGTAAAATTTGAACATAAATAAGATGTATAGTATTTATTGTGAAGGACATTTTTACGAAAAACATATAAAAACGTATGATGAAGTAAAATTAAAAGAAGCTTACTGCATCGGTTTGCAATTAGATTATGAGGTAACCTATCCTGATAACGTAATAAAAAGAGTACTATTTATAAAATAACACCATGCCAAAAGTTCAAAAAATATTTAACCTAGAAGTAACACCAGATAAGTTTTTGCGTGCCTGTTCTGCAACTGAATTAAGAGAAGTAGAACTATTACTATCGTCAAAAACCTATCAAAATAAAATGAACCGTATAGGTTCTAAAACAGAAAAATAATACTATAAATAAAATGGATACATCAATTGGAGAAAATGAGCCTTTAACATTAGAACATTGTAGTTGGCTTGGACTTAAAAGTGAAAATGGAGCATTGATAAGAAAAGGAATGAAAGGAGAAGTACAGTATTATGACAGCAAGTTTTATTACTGCGAAAAAAATGTAGCGATTAAAACACTACATACTTGCAAAGACTTGAATGATATTATAATACCAATTGCAAATGCTGAAATACGTGAACGAAATTTAAAAATATTGAAAGAATAATGAAAATTTCTACCAAAATACAGCACTATACTTTAGAGTGCATTTGCAACTTATACGATGGTGTTCAAGAGAACGATACACCTACTGAAATTCAGTTAACAAAAGAATATAAATCTGCAGCTAATATTTTGGATTTATTAATGATAGATCTAAAAAAGAAGCTGCTATCAAAATCTAAAAGTAAAAAGCCTTTTAAGTTGTCTTTAGAGTATTATCAATCCTACTTTTTAATCAACTTTATTAGTGCTCACGGTTCATTTTTTATAGGAATCTTAGAGCGTACGTTATTACAGCAATTTACAGAAAAAATACATCAACAATTATGAAAACATTTCTGATAACTCATAAAAAATCCAGCTCAACAATGCTGTTTAAATACTCTTTAAAAGGTGTTTTAGTAGAAAGTAAGTTAAACTTTAATCCTGTAAAATCATTTTACGATTTACTGGTACCGCCGTTTCCTTTTTATCTTGTAGATATTGAGTTGTTTAAACAACATAAAGATTATAGAGTACAACCACTTAAGCAAGATTTAACCTTTAAATCCTTTTGGGACACATTTGCACACAAACACGGTAACAAACAACGAGCTGAACGCATTTGGAAACTGCTAAACGAAGTGCAAAAAGCAAAAGCAATCTCTTACATACCTACGTATAAAGCGATGCTTATTACAAGCAATAAGGATCACTTGTATCCAGAAACTTATTTACACCAAAAAAGATTTGATAATGACTAAACAACAAAAGCAACAAATAGATAATTTATCTCATTTACAACTATGTAAAGCTTGGAGATTTGGAACTGGGGAAAAAGAATGGTTTGATAAAAGTTATGAAGCATCTACCTATTTTAAAGACAGATTATTTAATTATTTTGGTGGGTTTACACCACAAATATCTAAACAAATAGGGTTTTGACAATGACTAAGAAATTACTAAATAGAAGATATTATTTGCACCGAAAAATCAAAAAAAAAGGAATAAAGTACAGTCCTTTTTTAAGAACTGTTTACTGGTCATTTTCTAAGCCTGTTGATAATAATCATGTAGCCAATTTGCAAAGAGAGTTTAACTATAGTGTACAATTAGAAATAGAATAGAAAATGGATGATAAACAAAAAGAACAATTAGCCACAAAGGCAGCAACAAAATGGGCAACAAAAAATCTATCTCATTTTAAAAAATACTCATTTGACCCTAAGTTAGAAATGCTAACAGACTTTGCTAAAGATTTTGTAAAAGAGTTAGATATCAAGAAAAAAACTTATTAAAATTCACTATAAAAATATAACAAATTATGATCAGAAATTTTATAAAAGAATGTATGTTTTTTCAAACAGATGACACCTACAATATTGTGTCCGGGATTGTAATGTGGCTTATCATTCCGTTGTATGTGGTAGGAGTTATTATAATTTTTAATATTTCATTATGAAGATAACACCAAAATCATTACAAGAAATAGGTTTTATAAATACAGCCTCTTATGATCATGATCAATGGCATACAGAAGTCTATAGAAATAACGAGATTAAAGTATTTATAACACAACTGATAACTGGTGGAGACATAAGTGTTGATGTAGAAATAGAAGAAACTCAAGAGTTATTTTTAACGCTAGAAGATTTAACAAATTTATCTAAAATTATTAATAAAAATAAAACATTTGTAGACAAACTAACAATTAAAGAATGCGATTTTATTTCAAAAAACATCCAGAGAACATCATTTTGAAGTTGGAAATAATTTTTTTAAAGGATTTTTAGACACTAATAGTTATACATATTATTGCGATATGGGAGAGCAAATAACAAAAGAAGAATATGAAAATGAACTAAAATTATTTATGGAAGATTTGAATAATTACATTTCTTTTATAAATGGTTCTCCGTAAAAAATAAACAAAATCTAAAGTGGTCGAATTTGACCACTTTAAAATAAAACCAACACCGATAAAGCAATGAACCGCTTTTGTTTTTATACGGTGTTAACTAATTTTTAAAAATGATAGTAGGAAAATACGTTATTAGGAGAGCAAAAACTATAAAAAAACGAATACTTGAAAGGGATAATAACCAACCTTTATTGCTCGAAAGAATGTTGCAGATATACCATTCTCGTTTTTGTGGTATTTGCTTTTATAGGGATGAACCGAGTTATGAAAAAATGCGAAAAGACATTTTTAAATTGTAGTTAACGTTGAGTATATGATTTCGGGCGTAAATAAACCACCAATTTAATAGATAAAAACAAAATTATGATAGTACACGAAAAAAATAAACAAGCACAATTAGAGCCTGAATTATATAGATTGTTAGGCAATGTGGTGGATTTATATAACAAATCTTCTGATTTAGCGGCTGACCTTGTGGAGAAAATGGCTCGTAAAATATTAACAAACCATAACGAACTTGACGAATTTATAATGGCAATGGGGAGTTACTTTTTTACCTACAAAAATGGTGGGGCGCATTTACAACCTACTGTTCAAAAAATGAACAAAAGTTTTAATTACTACTATGAAGATTCTGAACCATACCTAAAGCCCTTGAATGATTTTATTGGTGCGTGGGATAAAAGACTAAAAATGACAGGTGATGCAATGAGATTTACTGCAAAGTCTGAAAAAATAACGGACTGGTAGCCATTGTGCCTAACGAAAAGGCTATGATTTCGGGCGTGAAAATCCACTAATTAAATAAACGTGCAAAAACTTAAATAAGAACTAACACTAATAAAGAAAAACTAACTAAGCCTGAAATATAGCCAGTGTTAGGCTTAGTATGGGTAAATAAAACAAAATTATGGAAATTTGGAAACCTTTAGAATACAAATACTTTAATCACTTTAGTATATCTAATACTGGACGATTAAAAAACACAGAAACTGATGAAATTAGAAAAACAAGAGTTCAGCCAAAAACTCAACTTGTTTTCTGTGATATTTCTGTAAATGATGAAAATGAGAATAAAATTAGAAAAACAATATACATTCATTTAGAAGTTGCAAAAGCGTTTATTCCTTTACCTGCTAATGCTGATGTAATTGATTATAAAGCAACTCACAAAGAGGGTGTTTCTAAACTTAATAATTTAGTTAGAAACATACGTTGGACTACTCAAAGCGAATTGTCGTCTAAAACAATGGCTAAAGCAACAACAAACCAACGTAATAGAATTGGTCAATTTAATGTTGAAAAATGGAAAGGACACGAAAAGAAGAAATACATTAAAATTGCCGACAGACCAGATTACATTAAACCAATAAAAAAAATTATGAGTACTAAAAAAACAAAGTTACAGATTGAATTAGAAAAGGAAAAAGAACTATTAAAAAATAAAATAAGACTTATTGATGAATTACTGAAGGTTTAATATTAAGCCTAACACCGTTATAAAAGCACCTTTTTTTAAAAGACTAAAAATAAGATGATTGTAAAGTAAAATAGATGAAAAACGAACTATTTTTTAATTGGATAACAGATAAACGGGTGAAATCTCAACTGTCTATTTGTGTACAAAACTCCACAATTAAAAGAAAAAAGGGTTTGACACAATCTCAGATATCTAAAGAATTAGGTACCAATCTCTCTAAAATAAAACAAATTGAAAACGGCACTTGCAAAGACTTCAACGCAATTAATAACTATGCGAATTACTTTGGAGAGTGTTTATTTTTTTAAATATAAATTATGCAAACAAAAAAACACTCACTTATAGAAGCAATTACAAATACTGCAGTTGGTTTTTTTATTTCATTATCGGCTACTTTTTTAATATTTCCTATTGTAGGTATTGAAAGTACAGGATTTAAAAATGTAGTAATAACCCTATTTTTTACAGTAATTTCTGTTTTTAGAGGGTATGTAATAAGAAGATTCTTTAATAAGAAAAATCAGTTAAATTAAAATTTTGTATGTTTGTCGTCTCAAACCGTTTTTGGAAAACTTCAAAAACAATTTTTTACGATAAGAGTTCGCACAAGGTTCACAGTTCAGAAATGGCTGTAATTCCGTCCAAAAACGGTTTGAGAAACCTGACGGCGAACTCGCATACATTAAAATCTCAAATATATGTATAGTAAAACCAATAGACCAGCTCCGTCTAAAAACGAGCCAAAAGAAGTAATTACTTTCAATTTCTCCGAAAGTAAAAGTCCAATCCGTAATATTTTTGTAGATGGTGAACCACATTTTATAGGTTCAGACCTCACTAAAGCATTAGCCTACAAGAATTCACGAAAAGCACTAAAAGATCATTGTAGGTATGTAACGAAACGTTACATACCGCATCCGCAATCAGAAAACAAGACTTTACAAGTTTTAGTTATCCCCGAAAGCGATATCTATCGTTTAATTATTAAATCTACGTTGCCAAAAGCACAAGAGTTTGAGCGTTGGTTGATGGAAGATGTTTTGCCAAGTCTCCGTAAAAAAGGCTATTACACGATGAGTCATCAACAAAAAGATGATTTTATAGACGCACGAGCATTGATATACGACACTCAAAAATTTAATAACAAGCCTATACGTTGTATAGAGATAGATAAAGAAGAGTTATTTTCTATCAATGATATTAATTTTTCAATAGGCAGTCGTACTGGTAGTTGTCAAACGGCAAAAAAACTAAATGTAAAAGAAACTTTGGCAAAAAAAGTGTGGCTTTATGGAGTTACCAATCCTGCTTGGTTTACTACCAAACAGGGGTTTCAACTCATAGTATGTGGAAGTCGTACTTTTAATAAGATTAATAGTATGATTAGTTTCTCTAACCAATTAAGTTTAGGATTATGAGAGCTACAAAATATTTTAAAAACGGAACTGATATGACAGATTTTGCCGACCAATGGAAAGCAAAAGCAAAAGACAACTGGTATTTACGCACATTTTTACGTTGCGACCACGTACTAAACGAACAGCGTAAAAGTATTATATTGGTAGATAACGAGCGTTTAATACAACGGCTTATATTGTGTAGAATTTGTAATGTACACGGCAATAGCCCAGAAGTGAATGCTATAGTAGAAACTTTAAAAACCGCCACGTTATGAGTGTAGAAATAAATAAAAAAGGAGATTTAATTATTACCATTCCAACAGACGGTTATCTTACACCCATAGAACAATTAGAACTCCGTAGAGGTGCTGTTAGTCAAGCTTTGACAGAACACGATAATAAAGAATTTATAGGTTCAGATTTACATTATGGATTGGTAGAAATACTTAATGATTTATCACCGACAGAAGAGCAATGGAAAAAGGTTTTTAAGTCAGGTTTTTAAAACAATTATTTGGAACCGCTCAA
>CAZZNK010000029.1:0-12413 GCA_964655585.1 uncultured Flavobacteriaceae bacterium | reverse complement strand
TCAAAAAAAATATTATTTTTGATAGATGACTAAAGAACAACGTTTTAGAAAGCGAAATAAAAAAGTAAGAAATCTCTTTAGTAAATTGGCTACTAAAAACCCTAAATGGCGGTCTGAAGCAATTATTAAAGACGTAGCTGATGAAGTATTACTATCTGAAAGAACTACCGAAGCAATTATTAAAGGAGAAGGTATTTATGCATATTAAACACCGTTTAAATACTATTTAATATCTTTGCACCAACAATATTTAAAATGCAGATGCGGCTCACGCCAAATCCGCCCAGAAACAAAAGCCACTCATTGAGTGGCTTTTGTCATTTTAGGCTTTCAAGTTCTTTAAAGTTTCTGTTTAAAATTTTGGTCCTGGTAAGTTGCACACTTTTGCCTTTGTAGTAGAATAACATTGCTTTAATTTTTGTGCCTCTATTTTTGGTTACTTTTCTAACCAGTTGTTGAATTATTTTATCAATATCAAAAGGATCTAACTTATCTAAATCCCACACAATGTAATATGGTATTTTGTTTGGATTTACAGATGGATGCATCATCTGCTTTTTTGCCGCATCAATACCTGTTGTAATTCCTCCAATTTTCTCAATAGATTTACGATCTCCTAAGTAGCTGCTATTAATTAAATATTCTGGGTTCTTAACGCCACTTTTTAAATTGTGTTTTCTGATCAGAATTTCTATATCTAAATCGTTTACTAAAGCAGCTGCAACATCGTAGTTTCTCTTTAAATCGTTGTTGTCTGCACCAATTGCAATGGTTAGTTTTTTATGTTTACTTTTTACAATTTCTTTGCTATTTGCTAAATATTGAGCAACATTAAATTTAGCTTCTTTTCTAAAAGTAGCATTTAAAGTAAGCTCGTAAGCACTATTTAAAAATACTTTCCCTGAAATTGCCGCATTGTTGTTAAACGGATTTTTTACTGCAGCAGTAAAAGTTTCATATCCTTTTGTTGGTTTTTCGTCCGTTGGTATAATATCACACCGGCATCCCCAATCGTTTGGTGGCAATAGTTTTTTCCAAATTGGATGATCAATTGGTGCAATAAATCCATCCCATTTTTTATGTTTATCACGTACTCTGTTATCGCCAACAGTTACATATTTTAAATTAGGGTATAGTTCTTTTGTTTCCTGGAACTCTTGCCATTTTCTTGCCATATTAGCGGTGGCAATAGTTTGGTGGTACTCAGATTTTAACCAATTAACATTATATAGATTTGAAGCTTCTAAAGCTTTGGCTCTAAAATTACTCCAAGTTGGCAACTTACCAGTATCATTTATTAGCTCTACAAGTGCATTTCTAAAACTCGCTTCTTTAAAAGCAGAAAATTCTAAAATATTTTGTTTTAAACTATGAGCAAGATCTGCACTATAATATTTTACACTTGGTTTGTAGGCTATGTTTACCGCTTTACCAAGTTTCTTATAATAGAACTCTAATAGTTTTTGTTGTAGTGCTGCTGGTACGTTTCTATCATCAAAAATTGCTCTTAAATATTTGTCTATTAGCCTACTTAAACCTTTTGTTTTGTTGAGCGTTATGGTTTCTTTTTCGTGATTGCAACAATGAGAACGATACGCTAATTTAAGTAGGCTTACTCCTTTCCCTGGTCTTTCTCTTTTTTAGATTCTCCAGCAGTTGGCATACTTTCAATTTCTGTACCATACGTTTTCTCTATGTAGTCTTTTTTAAGAATGTATTTTCCTTTGATAAATTCTTTATCGATAATAATTTGTTTGTTAGGATCCTTGGTTTTCTCAACAATAATTCTTGCGTTGTCTGGAATGTTGTACCCTAATAGTTTCATTCCAGGTACCGTAACATTATTTAAGAAAGCTAACATCTTTTTTTCGTCAGAATACACCACTTCTCCAAGTGTGTTTTCGTGGACAGAACCTTGTGCTTTTGAGCTTCCGTTTTCTGTAGTCATTGTTTGGTGCAATACCAGTTTAGACAATTCTTTATCTAACGCTTCAATTTTTTTAAAGAATACTTGAAAAGAATCTGACTTTGTGTTTTCTACAATTTCTACATCCGTTCCTAAAGGAAAAACGCCATAGGGAGCAGAACCCATTTCTTCTAACCAACCTGCTACTTCATTTTTTACAGTTTCTGAAGAAGAGGCAATTTTAGCAATTCTTATTGGTATTCCGAATAATTCCTCAAATTCATCCCAAGAACCCCAAGAATGGCGTTTTAAAATGGTGTACACCGCCGCTTTTTCTAACAGTCCAACAGGATTGTAAAATTGTGCATACCAAAGCACATCTTTGATGTCTGTAAAATCGATTCCTTTGTCTGAAGTAATGTCATATAGTAGTACTCGTTTTTCTGGTATTACTTGACCTCTAGGAACTAATTCTATTTTTTTAATTTCTCCTTTAGAAAACTCTTTTACCCAAATAACAGAGCCTCCATAGTAGGTAGATTCGTGAGCAAATTGCAAGTTGTCTTCAAACCATTGCTTTCCATTTATAAGTTCCGTTAGTTTGTCATCTTTAATTCCATCAATTGCAAAAATGTAATCTTTATTGGTCGTTCTTAACGTTCTATTTTCGGTTATTCCTGTAAGATGGCCGTCTAGCATAATATCTTCAAACAACTCTTGCATTAAGTAGTTCTTTGGATAATCTACAGAATAACGAGCATAACGTGCGGTTTGCCAATCGTTAATTTCTTTTCGCCATAGTAAACGTTGTCTTTTAACAATATCTACCATTAAATCGGTTACCTTTTTTACATTTCTTGCATCTTTACCACTTAAGCTTACTTTTTTAATGGCATTGCCAGAAAAATTAGTTACACTTTCTATTTGTTTAATTCTTGCGTTTTGACTCATTATTTTAGACGTTTATCGTGTTCACGTTTTAATTTTTTAAATATTTTTCTATCTAGGTATTTTGATGGCCCCATATATTGACGTTGTGGCATTCCGTTTAAACCTTCATTGTGCCTTTGTGCATATTCTTTATAGGTTCTAAAAGCCACAGCATACTTGCCAGCTCTAACAGCTCTAAAAGAATTAGTTAGCTTGTCTCCTGCGGTTTTGTGACCAACTAACAACGCTCTATTTTGTATAGATCTACCATATTTATTAAAAGAACCTGCTTTTCCTCTTCTACTGGTTCTGTATCTAGTAATATCTCTACCACGGTTATCATTTTTTTTTCTGTCCTTCCATTTTTTTATGCCAGCACCTGTATCAAAACCTTCGTTTCTAAAATTGTGTTTGATGAATTTCAGTCCTTCAATCTTAATTACTTGTATGCCAATTTCTGGCATTTCTTTTGCCGTTTTTAAAAGCAATCTTTGAAAGTCTTTTAGATCTGCCACTAATAATGATTTTTGTATTTTTTATTACTTCCTAACCTCATAAAAGGTTGATTGCTATCTACATTTCCATCTCCATCTGTATCAACTTGTTTGGCAGGTAAATCCGCCTCAATAGTTCCTTTGCTCATTAATTCTAACCAACGCATTGCTTCATCATATTTTTTTTCTGAAGTATCAGTAAGCGGTTTTTGTCTAATCTCAAAAACATCAGAAAGTACCAGGCTTTTTAAATGCTTTTTAACCACTTTAGATTGATCGCCTGCTACTGCGTTAAAAATAGCATCAACATCGTAATATTTAAAGAGATACGATTTCATTACATCTATATTATCTTCAATAATAGCTGTTATTGTAGTATCATCACTATTGGTAATTAAATCTATAATTTCAATAGTACATTTCGTTTTTAATTCTGATTTTGTTAAAAATGCCATCGTTTAATTTCTTGTTATTGTTAATCCTCTATTCGTATATTTTTTATTGACAGTTTTGTAAACTTTTGAAGAAAAAACAATTCTAAAACTCATTAAATCATCTTCAGATATTTCGTTTTCTTCTTCTAAAGTTTGTTCTAAATCTGTAAAAGAGATACCGCACAACCCTTCTAAAGCTTCCACAATATCATCAATCACTTCAATTTCTGTTAAACCGTTGTTTGCATCTGCCGTTTTTTGGTGTTGATCCATCCAACCATCTTTACAATAAAGAATTACTTCTATTTCTGCAGTACCTTCTTTTACTTGCTCGGTCATAGATTGATACTGAATTCGAGGAAATTTTATAAGTGCAGCAGTAAAATTACCAGGGTAATTTTCTTTTCCTTTTTGAAATTGTTTTCTATCTAAATCAATCAGCTCTAATTTGGCGATTGGTTTTAATGCTTTTTGTACTTCTATAAATATTTCTTTGCTTGGTGTCATACTCTTCTACGTCTTTTTTTTCTGCCAATAACTGGTTTTTGATTGCTATCTTCTTTTTTAGAATAACCAAACAAGCTGCGGCCTTTTCGTATAGAATTCATTATTACATCTAAAATATCATCAGGTGTTTTACATTTTTTTTCAAATGCCAAAATATGATCTAGTGCTTTATCCATATCATCAGTATCTCTTAGTTTATCGTCAAAAGTGATTAAACCACTAAAAAACGCACTTGTAAGAACGGCATCAATTAAATCATGCTTATCTCCAGAAGCGTGATCAGGAAAAGGAATATCTACCGCATTATTATCTTCACTAGCAATTAACCATTCGGGTTCATACACTGATTTTTGAGAGGCGGTTGCGTCGTAAAAAGAAATGATTGCCATTCCTTTTTCATTGTACTTTCTTTGCCACTCATAATGTTTTGCCATCGCTACAGCTCTATTACATTGTCTATTAAAAATTTCTAAAATGTGTGCTTTTCCATTTTCAATAGATAGTACTGCTCCTGCTTTATAATCTCCATCATCTGTATAAGATAAATCCCACCATTCAATTAAACCATTATGTATTTTATTTCCGTGCGTATTTTTAAACTTAATCCATTCTTCTTTGATTCGTTTTCCTTCTTCTACCGGGTTGTTAAAATCTTCACGCTGGCTTGTATGGTAATCATCATTACTAACAATTTCGATACACTCGTCTCTCGTATAGCGTTCGTGCCAAGTTGGGTTAAAATCTGCATCACATAAATTAATTGTGATGATGTCTAGATTTTTAGATTTTTTATATTTTTCAGCAACGCCTTCTACAATTCCGTTTTTAACAATTAAGTTGTTACACATTACTCTTCTGAAGCGTCCTCGTTGTCCTGCTTTTCCTAAATCTCCTGTAAGTTTCCGTACATTTTCTTTTGTGAGTTCAATGTTTTTAGCAGCTTTTCTATCCTCTAAATCATCCATAGAGGCAAAGTCTGGACGTTTTCCATTGTGATTTAATCCTCTAAAAGGTTGGTTTAAACCCAAGGCTTTAAAGAACGTGCCGTCTAAAGTTTCAAAGTTTCCATCTGCCCAATTTCCGTATGATTTTTGAACTCCAAAATCTTTAATGTATTTTTCATTATTATCAAGCTGCACTTGTAACATTGATAATAAATTTTTTGCATGGTCTTCTGTTCTACCAATTAGCACCGCAAAATCCATTAGTTTATTCTCTTTTAAGTGAGAAGTATTGCCGATATTGGTGTGAATAGTTTTTGCTGCACCTCTAAAAAAACGCCTTTGCTGAATAATTAATGGATTGCGATACAGACTCATATAACTTTTCTGATGAAACCAAGAGCTTGGTGCATCTGCAAAGTCTTGACCAGAGTTAATTCCATAATAAAAATCGAAAAACTCAATATAGTTTTCAGGTTTTAAAAGGTGTTTAATTCGCCTTTCTTGCTGTTCTGTAGTTTCTTTAATTAATTGACTTGCAGAAAGTTTAGAAATGTGTTTAGAAAGGATATCATACTTTTCTTTAGCAAGTTTTAAATCAGTTTTAGTCATCTGCAATTAGTTTAGAAATGAACTGATCAAAGAAGGGTCTCACAGATTGTATTACGTCTAAAATTTCCTGTCTTTTTTTTGGTTTAGCTGCAGCAGCTATTTCTAACATAAAATTGCTAAAATTGTCTATACTTTCCATAGAGTAGACTGCTATTTTTTTACTATCAGTAATTCTATCAAAAGCAGCAACGGTATTAATAATGTCGTTTGTTTTGTATGGCAATGTTTCGCCTTTAGATATTGCCAGAGCTTGCTTTAAAGTTAGCTTTCTTATGGCAGATGGCTTAATGGTATTTAGTTCTTTTTCTTCGTCCCAGTTGTCTGATTTCCGCCAATCGCCTAAAGATTTGACACTAATTTTTACAATTTTAGAAATATTTGTAATCGAGAAATTGTTTACAAACAAATGTTTGGCTTCTCTTTTCTTCCGATCTCTAACTTCACTTTTTAATCTTGCCATAGCTATTTGTATTTTCCGTCAATATGTAACTTGCCTTCAGGTGTAAATTCAATGTTGTTAATTTTCATTCCATCATATTCGAGGTTCTTTTTTGCTTCAATCAAGAAGTCTACAAAATCATCATCAGAAAGCATTTCATGGATGCCTACGCCTATTTCTGGGAATTCTTTAAACTCCCCTTTTTCTGCTACTAAAATATCTAGTTGATGCTGGTTGTCAGAACTGCCAATAACAAAGTCGCCATTCTGTATTAATAAGTCATTGTTTTCATCTAATAATAGGTCCTTCATAAGTACAAAATTCGTTCATCAAAAGCGTGTTTAAAATTTTTTCTTCAACGGTTGTATAAAAAACAGTCAAGCCTTGTATGGAATTAATACAAGGCTTGATTTGTTATTTTTTTTTAACCTAAAACTGCTGCAATTTTGTATCTGAATTAAGCAATAAATGACGCATAAGTTTATAGTAAATACAGAGCGAGTTAACGAATACGGTTACAGAATTCTTACCGATGGTATAGATACTGAACAGTATTTACGAAACCCGATTGTTTTATATGGGCACTTTAGAGCAGGTTATGATCCTAACAGAGTTGTAGGGAAATGCGTAAAACTTACGAAGGTTAATAATGAGTTAATTGCAGAAATTGAGTTTGACGAAAAGCAAGAGTTTGCCAAAGATTTGGCAGGAAAAGTAGAAAGGGGCTTTATACAAATGTCATCTCTACATGCCGATGTAAAAGAAACATCTACAGACGAAGCTTTATTGTTACCAGGACAAACTTTAGAAACAGTAACAAAATGTAAACTGGTTGAAATTTCAATAGTTGATATAGGCGGAAATGATGATGCTTTGAAACTTTCTAAAAACGGAAAAGAGGTAACACTTGCTAAAATTAAAGAACACAAAAAAAACGAAAATATGAGTATTAAATCAATTGCGCTAGCGTTGGGAATGGAAGAAAACGCAGCCGAAAGTATTGTTTTAAAATCTGTTAAAGATTTAAAACTTGCCAAAGAAACTGCGGAAGCAACCGCAACAACAGCTCAAGATGCTTTAAAAGCTATATTGGGAAAACAAGCAGACACTTTAGTAGACCAAGCGATCTCTTTAGGATTGGTTCCTGAAACATTAAAAGAAACTGTTAGAGGTTCTTTTGAAAATGATCATGAAGCGCAAACTGTAAAGTTATCGAAAATGATTGCTGATAAAGAAGAAGAAACTGCAGGAGACGGAGTTCACAATGTAGTAAAAGAAGTGATTCTTGGAAACGGAGACGGAAAAGGAAAGTCTGTAAAATTGACGTACGATTATTTGCAGAAACACGATGTTGTTCAATTGCGTAAAATAAGAGATACTAACGGCGCACAATACGCTCAATTGGTAAAAGATTTTGAGAACGGAGTTAGACATACAGAAAACACATAACATTAAAATTTAAGAAAATGGCAGGATTATTAAGAGAATCATGGATTGCAGGGATTAAAGAAAACCCGATACCAGACACATCATTCGTATCAGCATCTGTTGATATGTCTGAACACGTAGAAGCAAATACATTGCATTTAGCTGAGGCTGGAATTGAACCAGGAGTTCATGAAGACTGGTTTTCAGGAAATGAAAACCCTTTACCGGTTGCTGTTATTGCAGACATACCAAGTGAGGTTGTATTAAAAACATATTCTACAGAGCAAACTCGTCATAGAGACTTGCAAGATGTAGAATTGGCATACAATAAAAAAGATTCTGTTATCAGACGTCACAGAACTTCTTTAGGAAAAAATATTGGACAAAGAGCATCTTATGCTTGGTCCACTCAAACGGATGATGCTTTTAACAAGTTTATGAATTTGGGTGCTAATGATTCTGTAATTGATGCAATCATTGATTTAGAAGCGTTTTATGGCGATTTAGATTTGGATGGAGATGCTTTAAACTTGTGTTTAAGCCCTCAATTTAGAGCAAGAATTAGAAAAGAAGATTACAAGTTGTACAAAGAAATGAATGCTAATAATGGAGAATTGTTCTACGGTTTTAAAATCTGGAAATATTCTAAAAATCCATTGTTTACCTCAGCAGGAGTAAAGAAACCTTTTGGAGCTGTTGTTGAAGCTGGAGACAGAAGATGTTCTTTTGCTTGGGCAACTGATGAAGTTTTTAGATGCTTTGGAGATACAAAAATGTATGAAAACATAAAGGATTCAGGGTTGCAAGCTGATACACTATCTTTTGCTCAAAGAGCATTGGTTGGTAAAATTAGAGCCAACTCACCAAAATATTTAGCAACAATCGTTTAAAACCAGATATCATGGCACAAAAAAGTATAGAGAGTAAAGCGAAAGATTACTTTGCTCAAAACAAAGAAAAAAAAGAAGTACACGCTACTTCAGACGGTTTCTTATTTGAAGCAAAGCAAAGTGCAAATGCTCATGCCGCTACTTTAGAAGATAAAGAAGTGAAAACGTTAGGTAGAGCTGTACAGTCTGAAAAGGTACCAGAAACTTTAACAGATGCTGAAAAAGAAGCTGCAAAAGTAAAGGCTGATAAAAAGGCAGCAGTTAAAAAAGTAGCCGCAGCTAAAAAGAAATCGGAAGCCGCAAAGAAAAAAGCTGAAGCCACAAAAGCAGCAACTAAAAATTCTGTGGGTCAACCAAAGAATCCAGCAACAACTGGAGCTGATCAAATTACTGAAAAATAACCATTTCATCGTTAAACTAGGCAGCTTTCACTTATTGCAAGTGAGCTGCTCCCTTTAAGGGAAAAGCCAATGAACTCAGACATTATAAATATTGCTTTAAGTCAAATAGGAATCAAAGAGATTTCAGGAAAAAAAGACAATCCAGAAGTATTAAAATACTTTAATGAGATTGGTTTTGATGGAGCTGTTTTAAAAGATGAAACGGCTTGGTGTTCCGCTTTTGCTAATTGGGTAGCTAAACAAGCGAATTTAGAACGTTCAGAAAAACTAAATGCTAGAAGCTGGCTAAAAGTAGGTAGAGAGGTAACAACTCCAGAAAAAGGAGATATAGTTGTTTTTTGGCGTGAAAGCCCTAAAAGTTGGAAAGGGCACGTCGCTTTTTTTATTAGAGAAACTAAAAATTGGATTTACGTTTTAGGCGGTAATCAAAACAACCAGGTTAAAATTTCTGCCTATCCTAAAAGTAGGTTATTAAGCTACAGAAGACTATGAGAAATCTATTAGTTTTATTTTCAATCCTTTTTATAACTGCCTGTTCAGGAACTAAAACCGTTGTTACAGAAACAAAACAAAAAGTTCAAACACTTACTGTTACTGATGAAATAAAAATGGATACTACCATTTTTATTCCTGGAGAAAAAGCCCTTTTAAAAATTCCTTTAAAAGAAGTTATAAAAGTAAAACCAACACCAAGAATTTTTACTAAAAAGGTTGGGCGATCAACAGTCACTGTAAAAATAGATAGTTCAGGAATTACAGCCACTTCTAACTGTGATAGTATTGCTAAAAAGCTACACTATTATAAAAAAAGAGTGAAACAATTACAATTCGAAACTACAGAAGTAAAAACAACCAAAACAGAAAAGAAAGGCTATAACCTTTTAGAATTAATATTATATATGCTTGCCACAGGAATAGTTTCTTTTACAACAGCATATTTACTAAAAACATTCAAAATATTGTAACATGGCACTACCAAAAATCACATTCAATATTGCAACTGATGGCTTAAATCGTTTAGCAGATGCAATTCAAAAAATACCGGGCTTTGTTCTAACAGGTAATACTGTTGCTACAAAAGTAGTAATCGGACAATCCTATCAAATTTTTAGCTTAAAACAAGCTGAAGACTTAGGAATTGAAAAAGCAGGTGTTAACGCTTTTGCTTATAAACACATTGCAGCATTCTTTGATATTGCTGGTCAAGGAGCTCCCTTATGGTTTATGTTGGTTTCAGATGCAACTACCATGACTCAAATGGCAGATAAGACAAACAATTATGCTAAGAAGCTAATTGAAGATGCTAGTAATATTCGTGTGTTAGGATTGCTTAAAAAAGCAACTGGAACAGAAACTATTACAAATGGACTAGATGAAGATGTAACAACTGCAGTTATAAAAGTTCAGGAATTAGCAGAACACTTTGCAGGAATGTATTTTCCATTTAGAGCTATTTTATCAGGAAATAGATTTAATGGTAGTCAGCAAGATTTATTTGATTATAAAGTTTCTGCTTACAGAAATATAAATGTGCTAATTGCAAACGATGACGGATCTAGTGAAGCTTCTATTGGGTTAAACCTAGGTAGACAAGTTTCAATACCATCTCAAAGAAGACAAAGTAGAGTTAAAGATGGTGCCGTAATACCTTTACAAGCCTATTTTACCAACGGAGAAAAAGTAGAAACGTTACAAGATTCTTGGGATGCAATCGATGAAAAACGATATACATTTTTTAGAAACTTCTCAAATAGATCTGGCTATTTTTTTACTGGAGATAAAACATTAACTGGATCTGCAGATGATTTTTCAACATTGGCTCCAGGCTTTGTAATGGATGAAGTTGTATTAACAGCTTACGATGTTTTAGTAGAAGAGCTTTCTAATGAAATTCCAGTAGATGCTGCAGGTAAAATTCATCCTGCAATAATAAAATCGTGGCAAGGAGCTATTGATACGAGAGTTAAAAACGAGATGGTAAATACTGGAAAATTATCAGACTTTAGTTCTTTTATTGATGAAAATCAAAACGTATTACAAGCAGATAAAATTATAATAAAATTAAAACCTACACCAGTTGGTTATTCAGATTTTATTGAAGTAAATATAGGTTTCACAACTAATTTAGAGAACTAATGAGCAAAAAACAATTTGGCTGGAAAGATTTCACACTAGCATACGGAGGTAGAATATCAGAAGGTGTAACAGGTTTCGAAACGTCTAAGAAAAAAGAAAAGAAATTCTTATATGGACGTGGTTCTGATCCGCACGAAATTTTAAGCGGCAATAATAGTTACGAAGGTAAAATTAAGCTTTGGCAATCTGAAGTAGAGCGTATGATAGCTGATGCTCCTGATAACGACATTTTAAAACTACGTTTTAATGTAACGGAAGCACTTGTACCAGAAGATGGTGGGCAAACTGTAATAAACATTTATGAAGATGTAGAAATTACGGAATATTCAAAATCTTTTAATCAAGGAGACACCAATCAAATTATAGAATTACCAATTATGTATTTAAGACAGAAATTGCAACAATAAGTAACTTAAAAACCACCAATAAATATGAAAACTAGATTATTAATTGCAATGCTAATGTTCACAACATTCGCATTCTCAAAAACCACAAACACCTTAGAAATGGGAAAAAAAGTAACAGCAGCACAATTTGAAAAATGGCATCAAGAACATGGAGATGTTTATGATTTGCCAGTAGGCGACAAAATGGGGCACTTACGTCAGCCAAAAATGACAGACTACAAAAGAGGATTTAAAGCTATGATGAATGGCGGCGATATTGCTTTTGGAGAAGAAATGTTAAGAGCTTTATGGCTTGGAGGCGATAAGGAAATCTTAGAAGTAGATGAATACTTTTTGCCTGCAAGAAAACAGATAAAAGAATTTCTAGACTACGAAGATGCAGAAATAACACCTTTAGAAAATCGAAAATCGAAAGTTACTATTGATGGTCATAGCTGTATAATTCGATTTATAACCAGGGAAGATTTAAAACGAGCTGAAGGCGAAAATCCGAGTAATAAAACATTTGTTACGCAGGAGAAATTATTTGAACGGGTTTGTTTAGAAAAGGATGAAGCCTTTACGAATAGGAATAATGCAGATATACGGTTTCCGTTGTACACGGCATTAGAAAAACTTCAAAATCAAAAGTATGCTTCGCTAAAAAAGCACTCGAGGAAGCAATCATAGATACAAATGATGCTTCCGCTTATGAAATAGCAGAAAACTTAAATATAAGGATTTACGATGCCTATTTACAATATTATATGGGCGTTCGTAAACCTCACAAATTAAATGATGAAGATTGGGCAGAACAGCTAACGAATCTTCATTTTATCAGAAATCAAGAAAAAGAATCCTCAAAAGTAACCTAATGAACGCTTACGAGTATTTAGTGAAAATGAAAGA
>CAZZNK010000028.1:0-26452 GCA_964655585.1 uncultured Flavobacteriaceae bacterium | reverse complement strand
AAAAACTATTGTACATCAACCTAAAATCTAATATCTTCGAGCAAAATTTATACCAGAACAGTTTATGAAACATTTATTGTTTAAAATATAATCTAGTAAAAAGGTTATTTTATAAATGTTACATGCCACCGATAAAAAAATAAACAGAAATACATGAATTTTGCCATCATCAAAGAACGTAAAAATCCACCCGATAGAAGAGTGGTCTTTTCACCAAGAGAATTACAAGAATTCAAGGAAGAATTTCCATCAGCAATTATAAAAATTGAAAGCTCAGATATTCGTGTTTTTACAGATAATGCTTATAAAAATGTAGGATTTGAAGTGACAGAAAATGTAACAGATTGCGATGTAATGATTGGCGTAAAAGAAGTGCCAATTCAGTATTTAATTTCGAATAAAAAATACTTTTTTTTTAGTCATACCATCAAAAAACAACCCTATAATAGAAAATTATTACAGGCAGTTATCGATAAAAATATCGAATTGTATGATCACGAAACCATTACCAAAGAGAGTGGAGCACGTTTAATTGGTTTTGGACGTTACGCTGGTATTGTTGGTGCTTACAATGGTTTTAGAGCAATTGGATTAAAAAATAACACCTTTAATTTGCCAAAAGCAGAAACTTTGGCAGATCAAAAAGCATTGATTACGGAACTGAACAAAATCGAGTTACCAAATATTAAAATTTTATTGACAGGAAGCGGAAAAGTTGCTCACGGAGCAAAAGAAATGCTAGATGCAATGAGTATTAAAAAAGTATCTGTAAATGAGTTTCTCAGCAAAATATTTAATGAGCCTGTATATTGTTTGGCAGATGTGCTAGATTATAACAAACGCAAAGACGGAAAAATTATAGATAGATATGATTTTTACAAGCATCCAGGAAATTATAAATCAGATTTTATGCGCTTTGCTAAAGTGGCCGATTATTTTATTGCAGGTCATTTTTTTGGTGATGGTTCACCATATTTATTTACTAGAGAAGATGCAAAATCGTCTGATTTTAACATCAAATTTGTAGCCGATATTTCTTGTGACATTGATGGTCCAGTAGCATCAACCATAAGACCTTCTACAATTAAAGAGCCAATTTATGGGTACGATCCGCAAACAGAGACAGAAGTAAGTTTTAAAGATAAAAATGCTATTGTTGTAATGGCGGTAGATAATTTACCGTGCGAATTGCCTAAAGACGCCAGTGAAGGTTTTGGAGAGTTATTCCTTAAAAATGTGATTCCAGCTTTTTTTAACAACGATAAAGACGGTGTTTTAAAACGTGCAAAAATGACTGAAAACGGAAAACTAACAGAACGATTTTCGTATTTACAAGATTATTTAGATGGAAAGGAGTGAGTTTTTCAGTATTTAGTTGCCAGTCATTACGAGGACGATAGGACGAAGTAATCTGTATATAAAGAGTAAGCTTCATTACATTCGCAATGATATACAGTATGTTATTGCGAGGAGTAAGGAACAAACAACGTGGCAATCTTTTAATTTATAATAAATGCTCCCAGACCAACAATTTTTAATAGACACAGCAAAAATGAAAATGCCTTTTGGGAAATACAAAGGTATTTTTCTAGTTGATTTACCAGAATTTTATATCGTTTGGTATAAAAACAAGGGGTTTCCTGCTGGAAAATTGGGTAAAATGATGGGTTTGGTGTACGAATTGCAGCTTAATGGATTGGAGTACCTTTTAAGAGAAATTAGACAGAAATTCTAAAAAAAAAGTGAAACCAGCAGAAAATTATATTTTAGAGCAACCAGAACCTTATAAAAGTATTTTGTTGCATTTGCAAATTTTTATAGAAAGCACTTTTCCTGACCTAAAATTAGAGTATAAATATAAAATTCCGTTTTATTATTTGAATGATAAACCTTTTTGTTATCTAAATTCCGTTGTAAAAAAAGGATATGTCGATGTTGGATTTTGGGCATCAATACATTTAAAATACAATGAGTTTTTAGTCTCTGACGGAAGGAAAGTAGTAAAATCTTTACGTTATAAAACGATTGAAGGTATTAACGAAGAAGTTTTGTTATCTGTTTTAGAAGAAGCATATAAAGTAAACAACAAAGGGTTTTGGAAGAAGGAAGAATAATTATTATGTAGTGAGGGTGTGACTTAGAGTCACGCCCTCACTTTATTTTTTTTTAGAGTTTGGAACCGCATTTGCGTTAGGGATTGAAATGGCATCCCCCGATTTTTTTCGGGGATAGAATGGAAAGCCCGACTCTTTACGGAGTGTAACGAAGCAAAGAGAAACGCCCAAAAACTATAAAGTAGTCACCACTTTTCTAATCGCTACCAAGTTGGTAAGCAGATTTTCTAAATGATCTAAATGCAACATATTAGCTCCGTCACTTTTGGCATTTGCTGGATCAAAATGGGTTTCGATAAATAAACCATCTACATTGTTTACAACGCCTGCTCTTGCAATAGTTTCTATCATATCGGGTCTTCCGCCAGTTACACCAGAGTTTTGGTTGGGTTGTTGTAACGAGTGTGTAACGTCTAAAACGGTAGGAGCAAAGGTGCGCATTTCTGGAATCCCTCTAAAATCTACAATCATATCTTGGTAGCCAAACATGGTGCCTCTATCGGTAATTAGCACTTGGTTGTTGCCAGAATCAGTTACTTTTTTTACAGCATGTTTCATAGCAGCTGGACTCATAAATTGTCCTTTTTTTAGATTGACAACTTTTCCTGTGTTAGCCGCAGCAACAACTAAATCGGTTTGGCGAACTAAAAAAGCAGGTATTTGTAGTACATCTACATATTGTGCTGCTCTTTTTGCATCTTCATCTGTGTGAATATCGGTTACCGTTGGGACATTAAAAGTTTCGGATACTTTTCTAAGAATTTTCAATGCTTTTTCATCTCCAATCCCTGTAAAACTATCTATTCTACTTCGGTTTGCTTTTTTAAAACTCCCCTTAAAAACGTATGGAATTTTTAAATCGTTCGTAATTCTAATTACTTTTTCTGCAATTCTAAGTGCCATTTCTTCACTTTCTATGGCGCAAGGACCTGCTAAAAGGAAAAAATTACGAGCATCTAAGTGTTTGATATTTGGAATGAGAGATAAATCCATTGATAAATATTTTTTGACAAAATTACAAAATATTTATTGTTTCTAAATGAGTATCTCTAGCAGATAAAATTATAAAAAATGAAAAAAACATCTTATTATTTTTGCTGCTAAGTTTGTTGGGTTTTTGTAAGAAAAAACTAAAAATATGGTTGTGTTAAAATAATAATATAATCCTAAAAATTTTTTTTGAGGAAGTTTTTTTACTTACATTTGATTAGATTTATCTCTCCTACTTTTTTAAATTTGCATTAAAAATGAAAAAAATAATCTTTTCCATAATATTTGTTGTTTTTACAAGTGCAGTATTTGCTCAAGTAGGTATTGGTACAACAAATCCAGACCCTTCGTCAATCTTAGAATTAAGCTCTACAACTCAAGGTTTTTTAACGCCAAGAGTTACAACTATTCTGAGAGATGGTATTATAGCCCCAGTAGATGGGTTGTTAATTTACAATAAAACAGATAAATGTTTTCAATATTATAACGGAACAAGTTGGTCTGCTTGTTTAGGGACAGAGCCTGCAGTAAAATCTTTAGTCTGTCCGCCATCTCCAACAAGTGCAGGTATATTTGTAGCAGCAACAATTTTAGATGTATCTAATAAAATAAATGTACAATTAACAACAACAGCTGCAGCGTCTTATTCTATAACAAGTAATACGGTAAATGGGTATAGTTTTTCTGCAGTTGGTGTAGTAGCTTCAGCAGGGACTTATACAATTTCTTTGGCAGGAAGCGGAACACCAACATTAGTACAAACAGATACTTTTACTATTACTATGGCAGGTTCAGTAGGAACCTGTACAGTAGATATTACAGTACTTGCAGTTGCACCACCAATTTATGCAAATTGTAAAGAATATCAAACAAATGGATTTACTACAGACGGAATATATACGATTGATACAGATGGAGCTGGAGTAAATCCTGCTTTTGATTGTTATTGCGATATGACAAATGATGGTGGAGGTTGGACCTTAGTTTTTAGACACGATTCTACTGGCGGATTCTTTGCTAATGATGCTGAAGCAGATTCTTTTAATGAAGCTTCTCCAGGGTTAAGTACAAAATTATATTCCATTTTAAATAAAATTGATGCCATAAAAAGCGCAGCAGCTTATGAGTTTAGATTGTCGTATCCAGATATTTCTGTAAGAAACCATTGGACACAAACTTTTAATCCTAGAAGTGGTACGTCAGGTGTAAGTCCAGTTGTAGGTTATACAGCTATTGCTATTGATGCTACAGGAAATGCTTGGGGAGGTTTAAATAAGGCTGCGGCTGCAAGTGCTTTTTTAGATGGTACACCAGCTAATGGAAATTGGTGGTACGCTATAGGTTCTAATGTTTTTTATGCCCCAAATGGAATTCCTGGGCCTAATAGTACTACAGTTTCTAAAGTAGAATTGTACATCAGATAATTCTTAAAATAACAAAATTATGAAAACGAAATTTACTCTTCTATTCCTAATTTTTATTAAAATTACGGTTTCTTTTGCACAAATGACTGTAAAAAACGGGACAACAGTTTATGTTATAGATGAAATTGTGTATGTAAAAGGAAATATAGAATTAACTACAGTAACAGATAATATTACACTGAGAAATGAAGCACAATTAATACAAGGAGAGCTTGCAATAACTACAAATACCGGTTTAGGTTATCTTTCTGTTTTTCAAGAAGGTGATGCAAATGCTTATCACTATAATTATTGGTCGTCTCCCGTAGGAAACACTACCAATACAGTTATTAATAATCCTTTTACACTTTCTTTGTTACGAGATGGTGACACAACCTCTGCAAGTTTTGGAAATCTTACTGCATTTATAGGAGATTTAGAAGGAACTTGGTCTCCATTAACATTATCAACAAAATGGCTGTATACATTTGCAGGAACTAGTTGGACATTGATTAGAGAGACAGATAATATAAATTCTGGAGTCGGTTTTATTCATAAAGGAACAGATAATGCAGGGAGTAATAATGGTGTAGGAGCAACAATACAGGGGCAACGGTACGAATTTAAAGGAAAGCCTAATAGCGGAGATATAACGATTGCTACAACTATAAACGAGCATTATTTATTAGGGAATCCGTATCCGTCTGCATTAGATTCCGATCAATTTATTTTAAATAATGCCGCAATAATAAAAGACAATACACTCTATTTTTGGGATCAATGGGGAGCAAGTAGCCATTACTCTGCAGACTATACAGGAAATTACGCAACCTATTTATCAAATGGATTAGGATTAGGAGTTGCAGTAGCAGCAACGACACCTTTAATTGGAGCAGGAGGAAACCCTACCCCTAAAGTTCCGAAAAGATATATGCCTATTGCACAAGGTTTTTTTATTGATGCAGCTACAACAGGAAACCTTCTGTTTAAGAATTCTCAAAGACCTAAAGATGTTTTTGGAAGTGTTTCTTTTCATGATACTTATAAAGAATCTGCTGCTGGTGAAGGTTCGGTGTTTTTAAAATCATCATCAATAAAACGAACTACAGATTCAGAAAGATTGAATTATTATTTAGGTGATGAAATGACGTTTCCTACCTTGGTTTTTAACATCGAAGTGAATCAATTATTTAACCGTCATTTAATGCTAATTTTACGCCCTGATGCAAATGAAACTGTAGAGATAGGGAGAGAAGCTAAAATGTATGATGATTTATCTTCGGATGCTTTTTGGGTTATTGATTCAGTAAAGTATAGCATCCAATCAGATGCATTTAGTAATGATAAAAAGATACCGATTGGATTTAAAACCGATGTTGATGGAGCATTTAAAATAGCTATTGAAGCAAATGAGTATGATGCGCCAACAACTGTTTATTTGTATGATAAAGAGACAGAAAACGAGTACCTTTTAGATGCAGAAAAAAGTATTTCTTTAATGGCAGGTGAATATATGGATAGGTTTGAAATTAGATTTGCGTCTTCTACATTAGATCTCTCTGAAAATATTTTTTTAAACTATACTACTTATTTTAATAATGATACAAAAGAATTGATAATTGACAATCCAAATAATTTACAGCTTAAAAATGTAATTATTTTTGATATTACAGGAAAAGAAGTCTTTTCTAAAAGGAAATTACACCAAAGAACGCAGTATCGTTTTTTTCTTCAAAATTTGAGTAGCGGAATTTATATTGTAAAATCAGAAATAAACAATAATCAAGTTTCTACAAAGAAAGTGAGTGTCGTAAAAAAATAGTTAAAATAACATTTCAATACTCGATAAGATACTTCAAATTAAGCTTCTAGAGCGTGAATGTGACGAAAATAGGCACTTTACAAAGCTGTGTAATAAATGGTGTTTTTCTAATCAAAATTTTGAAAGATTATGAATTGTATCATTATCTCTTGTTATTTGGTATCCTTTTTGTTGTAATACAATAATTAAATGGTGTATTGCACTGCACCTATAATTAAAAATGTATATTCATTTACAGGAATTCAAAGTGTAAAAACATAAAGTGACATATATTTTTAACTATCTTTATTTTTGATATAATGCAAGTAACTATGAAAAAACCTATTTCTATTCTACTGATGATATTTTTATTTTCTACCACTATAAATGCCCAAAACAACTACTCTTCTCTTTGGAAAGATGTAGTACAATTTGAAAAAGATAACTTACCAAAATCGGCATTAAAAGTGGTGAATAGCATTTACAAAAAAGCTGAAAAAGAAAATAATTCTTCTCAAATTATCAAATCTTTATTTTTTAAAAGTAAGTTTTCTCTTATTTTAGAAGAAGATGCGCAATTAAAAATTATCAATGAATTTAAAACACACATTGAGCAAAGTAAATTCCCTACCAAAAATGTACTAGAAAATATATTGGCCAATTTGTATTGGCAATATTTCAATCAGAATAGATGGAAATTTTATAACCGTACAGAAACTAATAAAAAAGTAGATACGACTGATTTTAGAACATGGGATTTAAACACACTATTTAAAGAAATTCACAAGTATTATCAAGCTTCTTTGAAAAACGGATTGCTATTACAACAAACCGATTTACATGAATTTTCTGATATTTTACACCTCGGAAAAGACTCTAAAAAGTACCGACCAACTTTGTTCGATTTTTTAGCACACAATGCCTTAACGTTTTATAAAACATCAGAAACTAATATTACGAAACCTGCTTATCAATTTAAGATTGATAATCTAGCGTTTTTAGGAGATGCAAAAACGTTTTCAAATATTGAAATTACATCAAAAGATAGTACTTCTTTGCAATTACATGCGCTGAAAATTTATCAAGAATTAAGCAATTTACATCTAAAGGATAAAAATCCCATTGCTTTGGTTGATGTCGATTTAGAACGATTACATTTTGTAAACCGACACGCTACTTTTTCTGATAAAGAAAAGGTGTATTTCCAAACTCTTCAAAATTCGCAAAAACAATACAAAAACAACGAAAATGAAGGTTTGTATGCTTATGAAATTGCCCAAATACATTATCAACAAGCAGCTACTTATCGTCCAGAAATAAATGAAAAATATCACTTTCAAAATAAAGAAGCTTTGGCTATTTGTAATGCCATTAGCAAACAATATCCAAAAAGCGAAGGAGCAAAAAAATGCAACTATTTAAAAAAACAAATTCTTTCGAAAAGTGTAAGAATTGTTACAGAAAAGCATCTTCCTAAAAATCAATATTCAAGAATGAATATTACCTACAAAAATATTGATAAACTCTATTTTTCTGTGTATAAAATAAGTTATAAACAAACATTAGAATACAATAAAATATACAAGGAAAATGAAAGAATACAATTTATCAATCAACTGAAAAAAAATCATTTTTGGGAGACGAACTTAAAAAACGAAAACGATTATCAACAACACAATACAGAAATTATCACTCCTAAATTATCAGGCGGAAACTATCTAATAGTAGCATCAGAAAAAGAAAAAACTACTACAGAAGCTGTTTTCGGAACTGCACTTATTCAAGTAACCAATTTGGCATTTATTGTAATGAATACGAATGGACAAAATACTTATCAAGTAGTAAATAGAAACACAGGAAATCCTTTATCAGGCGTAAAAGTAATACTTAGCAACAAGCCATACAGGCGTTATGGTAATAGAATCTATAAGCAATTTACAACCGATAAAAACGGTGAATTTCAATTCAGTCCTACTAAAAAACAGTATGCAAATGTAAGAGCAATCATTCAACATAAAAATGATAATGCAATCTTCGGAACATACTATATTAATAATCGTTATCGAAATAGAAGTCAGAAACCTAAAGTAACTACAAAATCCTTTTTATTTACGGATAGAAGTATTTACAGACCAAGTCAAACTGTATATTTTAAAGGAATCTTAATGGAAACTTATAAAAATAAATCAGAAGTACAAGTAGATGAATTAGTGTTTGCTACGCTGTATGATGTGAATCATCAAAAAGTAGTAGCATTAGAGCTAAAAAGCAATGAGTTTGGTTCTTTTTCTGGCGAATACATCTTACCAAATACGGGGTTAACAGGAAATTATTCTATTGAAATTTCTGGGTCTGGAATCCAAAGAAATTCAACATATTTTTCTGTTGAAGAATATAAAAGACCCAAATTTGAAACCGAATTTAAACCCATTACCAAAACCTATAAAATTAATGATTCCGTTACCGTAAAAGGGTTTGCAAAAGCTTTTTCTGGCGCTAATATTACGGAAGCAAAAGTGGTGTATCGAGTACATAGAAAAGTGGTATATCCGCATTGGTGGTATTGGTACAGACCACAAAATATTTCAGAATCACAAGAAATTACGCACGGAGAGAGCGTTACAGACACAGACGGAAACTATGCCATTACCTTTAAAGCTTTGGCAGACGAAAATGTTTCTAAAAAAAGTTTGCCTATTTTTTATTATGAAATTACAGCAGATGTAACTGATATTAACGGAGAAACACATAGTACAACCAGTACTGTAAAGGTTGGGTATCATTCATTAATTGCGGATGTAGAAATTGCAACTCTTTTTGATAAAAAGGAGAAAGGTCAATCGCTGAAAATTAATACAAAGAATTTAAATGGCAAATTTGCTCCTGCCAAAGGAAGTGTTAAAATTTATAAATTGGTGGCGCCAAAATACCCCTTACGAAAACGTACTTGGCAATCGCCAGATTATCAAGTAATATCTAAACAAGAATTTACAGAAAAATTTCCGCATGATGCATACAAAAATGAAGACAATTATCATTCTTGGGAAAAGGGAGTTTTAGTATATGATACTGATTTTAATACCAATAATGAGAAAGAAATCAAACTTAAAAACTATAAAAAATGGCACTCTGGAAAATATATTATTGAGCTAGAAACTCAAGATAGATTTGGGCAAAAAGTAACTGATAAACAGTTTTTTACTGTATTTTCTATAAAAGATAAATTACCTGCGGATAATCAATTAGTAAGTGTTACAGCGAATAAGACAACATATATAATTGGAGACGAAGTAGCCGTAAATTTCAGTACAAATTCTAAAGATGTTACTGTAAAAGTAACGGTAGAAAAACAGCATAAAATAGTAGCAACTCATTTTATACATTTGAATAAAAATAGTAAAGAAATTTGTGTTCCTGTTACTAAAAAAGATGAAGATGGGTTTGTAATTAACTACCATTTAATAAATTACAATTCTTTTGTAAGCGGGCAAAAAGTAATTGCTGTGCCTTACCCAAAAACTGATTTAGAAATTACCACCAAAACGTTTAGAGATAAATTATTACCTGGAGAAAACCAAACGTGGAGTTTCAGTATAAAAGGTGCTAAAAAAGACAAAGTATTGGCAGAAGTGTTAGCTTCTATGTACGACGCTTCTTTAGACCAATTTAAGCCTCATAACTGGCAATTTAACCCTATTTATAAGCCTTTGTACAGTTCTTACAATACTAGGAATGTCTACCAAAGTTTTGGAAATACTCATTTTAGAATTCAGAATTTGCATCATAATTATGGTTCTTTTCCTCAACATAGGTATGATCAATTCAATTGGTTTGGGTTTAGTTATAGTAGTAGTCATTTAGCAAGATATAATTATCTTAGAAGGATTTATGAAACAAAACCTATTATAAAAAAATCAGGAACTTTTAATGGGACTATCACTGGAATAGTTTCTGATATAAATGGTTTTTTACCAGGTGTTTCGATTAGAGTTAAGGGGAGCACTAAAGGTACAGAGACAAATTTTGATGGTGAATTTTATATAAAAGTAACCAAAAATGATATTTTGCAAATACATTACCTTGGCATGGAAGCTATTGAACTGACTGTTGATAGTTTCTCTAAACTAATAATTAGAATGAGAGATGATGGAGGAACTCTAGATGAAGTTGTCGTAACTGCATATGGGGTTAAAAGAGAAAAAATGCCAAAAGCAAGTATTAAACAAACTCTTCAAGGACAAGTTTCTGGAGTTGATATAGAAGAAAAAGAAGATATTGCAATAGATGTTCCTTTTATGAAAGAATCTAAAAAGCTAAATTCAGAAGGTATTCATATTCGTAAAAACTTTAAAGAAACCGCATTTTTTTATCCATATTTAACAACCAATAAAGAGGGTGAGATAAGTTTTAATTTTACCGTACCTGAAGCGCTTACTCGTTGGAAATTGCAATTAGTTGCGCACACTAAAGAATTGTATTCTGCAACCAAAACACTTACTACAATTACCCAAAAAGAATTGATGATTGTACCCAATGCTCCAAGATTTTTACGAGAAGGAGATGAGGTTGTGTTTTCGTCTAAAATCAGTAATTTATCTGATAAAAAACTAAGTGGAAACGCTCAAATTATTTTAACAAATGCCATTACTGGGAAAGATATTACTACAAATCTTTTAGCAACAGTTACCAGTCAAAATAAAAGTTTCTCAGTCGATAAAGACAGTAATACAGCTGTTTCTTGGAGATTAAATATCCCAGAAAACACACATATGGTGCTTTATAAAATTATTGCCAAAGCTGGCGATTTTTCTGATGGAGAACAGAATGCACTTCCTGTATTATCCAACAGAATGTTAGTTACAGAAACGCTGCCAATGTGGGTTCGTAGCAATCAAACAAAAACATTTGTGTTAAACAAGTTGGTTCAAAATAAATCAACCACTTTGAATCATCATAAATTAACCTTAGAAATAACATCAAATCCTGCATGGTATGCAGTACAAGCGTTGCCGTATTTAATGGAATATCCGTATGAATGTGCAGAACAAACCTTTGCAAGATATTACGCAAACACACTGGCAAGTTTTATTGCAAACTCAAACCCAAGAATACAAGAAGTGTTTAATGCTTGGAAATCTTCGGATGCTTTGTTGAGTAATTTAGAAAAAAATCAAGAATTAAAATCATTAATTATTCAAGAAACACCTTGGTTGCGTGATGCACAATCAGAAACAGAACAGAAAAAACGAATTGCGCTCCTGTTTGATTTGAATAAAATGAACAATGAGCAAGAAAGATCTATCCGTAAATTACAAGATATTCAAATGAATAACGGCGGATTCCCTTGGTTTAAAGGTGGAAGGTATCCGAATGCATTTATTACACAACATATTGCTGTAGGTTTTGGGCATTTACAAAAATTAGGCGTTGCTAAGTTTGATGCATCCACCCAAAAAATGATTGAGAAATCCGTTCGTTTTTTAGATGATAAAATTAAGGAACGTTACCAAAAACTATTAGACAAAGCGAAACGCATTCAACACAAATCTAAAAGTACATCTAAAGGAGAAAAAGCGGCAAAAAAGTATTTAGAACGCAATCATTTAGGATATTTTGAATTGCAATATTTGTATATGCGTAGTTTTTATGCGGCTATTTCTATCAGTAAAGACACTCAAAAAGCCATTGATTATTACAAAAATCAATCAGCAAAATATTGGAACGATTTTAACTTATACGCCAAAGGGCAAATTGCGTTGATTCAGTATAGAACAGGCAAAACTTCCGTAGCAACAAAAATTTTAAAATCATTAAAAGAAAATAGTATTACTTCGGATGAATTAGGGATGTATTGGAAATCAAATTTAGCGGGTTACTATTATTATCAAGCACCCATAGAAACACAAGCCTTACTAATTGAAGTGTTTTCTGAAATAGAAAAAGATACCAAAACGGTTGATAATTTAAAGATTTGGTTGCTAAAAAATAAGCAAACTAATCGATGGAAAACGACCAAAGCAACCACAGAAGCAGTGTACGCATTGCTATTACAAGGCAGCGATTGGATTTCTATAACCGATATGGTTGCTGTAACTGTTGGTGCTAAAAAAATAGATCCAACAACCTTAGAAAATGTAAGAATTGAAGCAGGAACAGGTTATTTTAAAACTTCTTGGAATGGTAATGAAATAACTCCAGAAATGGGGAAAATAACCATCAGTAAAAAAGGAAAAGGGATTGCTTGGGGCGGATTGTATTGGCAATATTTTGAAGATTTAGACAAAATTACTTCAGCGGAAACTCCGTTAAAATTGCGTAAAAAACTTTTCCTAAAAACAAATACAGATACAGGGAAAAAACTGACAGAAATCACCCATAAAACCGTCTTAAAAGTAGGCGATTTAATAACCGTTCGTATTGAATTACGTTCAGATAGAGACATGGAATTTATCCACTTAAAAGATATGCGAGCTTCTGGAGTTGAACCAATTAATGTATTGTCACAATACAAATGGCAAGACGGTTTAGGCTATTATGAAAGTACCAAAGATGCGGCAACTCATTTCTTTTTTGATCATTTACCAAAAGGAATCTATGTCTTTGAATACGATGTGCGAGTAAACAATGCAGGTAATTTTAGCAACGGAATCAGTACCATACAAAGTATGTATGCACCAGAATTTAGTAGTCATTCAGAAGGTGTTAGAATCTTAGTGAAGAGAGAGTAGATTTTGTACTTTTGTAGTTAATAATATAACAATAAAAATTATGAAAAAAATAGTAGTAGTAGTTGGTTTAATTCTTGCAGCAACCTTTTCTGTAAATGCACAAGAGGTTTCAGAAAATGCAATTGGTATTCGTTTTGGAGGTGGAAATGGTGTAGGAGGAGAAATTTCTTACCAAAAAACTTTAGGAGACAACAACAGACTTGAAATTGATTTAGGATTAGCGAATAAGTTTAACAACTTTAAAGCAACTGCTTTATATCAATGGGTTTGGAGCTTAGAAGATAAGTTTAACTGGTATGCTGGTGCAGGTGGTGGAATTATTTCTGCTGGTGGAACTGGAATTTATGGGGCTGGAGTAGTTGGTATAGAATACAACATTGATGCACCTGTGCTATTTTCTATTGATTATAGACCAGAAATTGGTATTGCAGGTGGATTAAGTGGATTGAACTCAAATATTGGTTTAAGTGTTAGGTATCAATTTTAATAGTATTATTTTTAGTCCTAAATAACCGCTACAGGTTTTTTATGAATAGAATTTTAAGTCTCCGAGAGTTTTACTCTCGGAGATTTTTATTTTCATAAAGTTTAGAAATATCTATGTTTTATTATTGAATTCCGGTGTTTATGAGGTGTTTAGATTTTTGGAAAAATTTACTTTTTGGATGATTTCGATTTAATACCTAAAATACGTTCTTTAATCCATTTAAAATTACTTATTCTGTTTAACAAATAATCTCTAAATTTTTTTTTATAAAAGGACTTTATAAAAATATCAATAGCATTGGATATATCTAAATATTTTTTGATTAAAATAAGAGCGATTTTATTGTATCCAGGGTGTTCTACTAAAAATAATGTCTTTTTTAAATATCTTTTGTTCTTAATGTATTTAAAGCTTTTTGGTTTATTAAAAAGTAAAAAGCCTAGATTTAAGTGAGTGTTGATGTGTTTAAAAAAATGAGGTGTGTTTTCCAAAACCTGTAGTGTATCTATTTTGTAAGAGAGTAAAAGCATATCATATAAATTTCTATATGCAATTGTTCTTTTTAAGTAGCCATTATCATTAATTTGTATAGAGAGGTTTGTTAGTATAAATTGTTGCTCATTATTTAAAAGGGTACTGTTTTTTATTGCTTTGAGTTTGTTTTTAATAAGGTTGTAATTGTATTTTTTCTTGTATTTTCTGTTTAAAATCTCTTTGTGTATTTCTACAGCGGCAATTTTGTTTTTTTTTACAATTGTTTGATAGTGTCTATGAAATTTAGGGTAGTATATGTGTTTTGTGAAATTGCCATACCCATCCTCTTTTAAAATTTTAACAGTTCTTTTAAATTCATTGTCAGCAACCAAAAAATCAATATCACCTACCATACGTTCTGCAATATCTTCGTAAAAATCTTGTAGTAAAAACCCAGTTCCTTTTAAGAAAATTGGTGTGATATTATTTGCTAAAAGTAGCTCGTTAATTTCTTTGGCTTGTTTTTTGATTTGCTGATTTCTGTCACGATTTAAATCGGTAATATGCATCATATAATTCACCAATTCTTTGGGTAAATAAGACAAAAAATTAGCGCGTTTTAAATTACAATATAAGGCAGGAAATACATATTGTGCCGTACTTATTTTTACAACAGCATCCCAATCTACTTCTCCGTCTTTTAATTCTTGTTCAATCTCTAAACGGTTGTGTTCTTCGTGTGTAATTGTTAAGCATTTTCCTATAAAAAATAAAGTTTCTTTATAGGTCATCTGTAAATATTTTATGTACGGTTGTTGTCATTTTTTGATTATCGGAATAAGTCAGTTGATAGCACGGTAAGTTGGCAAACCAATCTAAAAAAGTGTGTGCATTTTCTTTAAGAGGTGATAACCAAGAATCTGGAACTAATTGCTCAAAAGCACTAAGTTTATCAATCTTTTTAATCTGTAAAATACTATCTTTTTTGTATTTGATAAAAACTAAGGCTTTACAAGGTAAATGTCTGGTGTAATCTGTATTATTTGGAGGTAAATATCTCACGATTTTGTTCAATCGTTTAAAATGATATTCGGAAGAAGTTTGTAATTCAGGATATATTGGTAATAAAGTTTCTAAGCTATTTCGTTTGATAGAAATTGCAGAAGGAAACGAATATATTTCTTGTTTTTTTGCATCCATTGGCACAAAATCATCTGCCAAACAGGTAAAGCCATTTGCTTGTAACAAGGCCAAAGAAGTACTTTTTCCGTTACCAGAATCGCCTAAAAAAAGCATCGAATTTTTTCCGTTACTAATTGCAGATGCATGAAAAACACCCAGCCACTCTTTCTCTTCTTTTTGATGAATGTGTTGTACAAGTTGCATTGAGAATTTCCCTTGAAAAAAATGAACTTCCTTTAATGTCCATGTGCCAATTTCTGATCCGTCAATTAAAAATGAAATAGCTTTATCATCAGAAAAAACCTGATAATGATAATCGGTATTCTGAACAGATTTTATCTCTAAATGAGCAAATTTAGGGTGTACTAGCGATTCTTCATACTCAGAAGAAAATTCAACTAAAAAAGTAACATCGTTAATTTTATAGTATTTTTTGGTTTCAAAATAAGTAGGGAGTGGAACTGCTTTTGACTTAGTGATTACTGTTTTGTCTGAAGTGTTTAAAAGCTTTTCAATATCTTTAATAAAAAGAGTTCCTTCTTTTTTTGGAATGTTAATTTTTTTGGTAAGAAAATCAACAATTTTAGTAAAAGATTTCTTTTCTGAAAATAATTGTAAAATGTTGGCTACTATTTTTTCTACTACAATGTATTGATTGTTATCTTGAAACCAAACAATGATCTTAGTATCAATATCTTTAAAAAGAAGGGTTGTTATTTTCAAAAAGAATATTTTAATTAAAAAGATAAAAATAACAAAACCCCGATGAAAAGCGAGGTTTTTGTATGTGAATTTTTTTTTAGTTTAAAAGCCTGTTCCTGGATCTTCTGGAGAAGCAGCTTGTGCTTTTTGTGGGTTTAAAAGTATAAATGTACCTAAAGCAGTTAAGGCGGCATATTTTCCGTAATTACCAATCTTCTTTAAGGCATCTTTACGAGTAATTTTTTC
The DNA here is from genome assembly GCA_964655585.1 of uncultured Flavobacteriaceae bacterium. GTDB lineage: Bacteria > Bacteroidota > Bacteroidia > Flavobacteriales > Flavobacteriaceae > Polaribacter. The sequence goes on along the minus strand of CAZZNK010000028.1, from coordinate 10,325 downwards.
TGTATTGTTATCTTGTTTTTTCATGATTTATAAGGATTAAATTACTCAATACTAATTTTTTTATTCAATGTGCCTTTTTCAGTTTGTAACTGAACAATATAAATGCCTTTTGATATTTTTGGGAATGTTATATCACTTACTCCATTTGATTGAAATGATTTGTTTAGCACTTGTTTACCTAAAATAGTGTACATATTTATCGACGCTTTTCCTTGTGGTAAACCAACAATCCTGATGTTATAATTACTTGTTTTGTATAGACTAACGTTATCAAGAATTTCATTATTTATATTTAAAATACTTGAGGTCGTTCTTAAATAAAATTGCCCAATACCATTACTATCTGAATTTATAGTAATTGTATAGTCTCCATTTTCATTTAATTTGGTAAACGTATTATTGGTTCTGTCTTCAAGATACACATTTACTTCTGTGGGTATATTTGCAATATTTGCGGTAAATGTAATCTCTGTACCTGCTGTAGCATTAACTCCAATAGGGACAATCATATTTTCATAGTTTGAGTTGGGTAAAGATTGTCTCATGAAATTAATACCCGTATTATCAGTTATTAATTGGGTATATAATGAGAAATTGTTACTAATACCTGTAAAAGTACCAATATCAAAACTTGGATCTAAACCTGTAGTTTTATTTTCTAAATAATTAACTTTGGTATCTCTAATTTTGGTACCATCTGTTATTGATAAAATTATGGTAAAATCTGTATTGGTAGTTCTATAAAAAGTGACTCCTGTTTGATGTACTTGTTCGGTTTCGTAAAATTTTGTAGCTGTACCCGCATCATCATTTACAAAAAATGCTTGACCAGGGTGTAGATAGTTTCCAAAACCACTAATTCCTACATACCCACCAGTACCGCCATTTGCACTGTTATCCCAAACGTATATAGCTTGGTAACCTGGAGAGTATTGAGCAGAGTTATCTGCCAAAAATTCTCCAATTTCAATATAAGAAGTATAAGGATTGCCTAATAAATTCCAATCATTACCACCAGTTCCTACAGAGCTTACCTGAGCAGGGAAAATAGTGCCAGAAGTAAATGTACCTGTAAAGCTTAAATTACCACTAGCACTTCTTTTTACACTATACCCTATACCCGTAGCAAAAGAACTTACAGTAGCACCGTCTTGATAGTATATCCAATCTCCATTAGCATCTACAGAATTATCATAGGTGCTTACAGCTTCATTGGGTAGGTTTGTTGCAATGGAGTTGTTGGTATTCCAAATATCTCCGTATTCTTCTCCAGAAACAGGAGAAGATACAAAATGCCAATTAGTATCTGCTAAATTTACATTGTATGTGATTTTGCCTGTTACTGCTACAGATGCTTTTAATGAAGAACCAGCAGTCATAGTAATTTTTCCTTTATTTGTTAAGGTGTTGTTTATTGTTAAGGAAGCATCACTACTTAAAGTTACATTTCCTGCAACTGAAGGGTCTGAAATTATAGGGTCATTAGCAACATTAGGGATGATAATGTTAGAGTCTGATGTTGGCACACCGTTATCCCAATTACCCCCTAAATTCCATACAGTATTGAGCCCTCCTATCCATGTTGTTGTTGAACTTGATAAGGTAAACGCTTCAGTAGAGAAATTAAGATATGTTTCTCCATTTGTTGTTGATGTAGACCAGTTAGCTTTGTCTGTAAGTTGCGTTTGATAACTAGCATAACTTGCCTGATTAGAACGAGAGCTTTGATACACGCCTCCATCAGGAGATGCTGAATTATCTATGACAGCTATAGTAGTTCCGCTAACCAAACCAGTGTTTGTTAAAGTAATTCCATCTCCATCAAATGGACCTAATTTAGTACTGTCATTTCCTATCTGAATGGCACAAATATAAGTAGTAGGGGTACTCGCATCTGAGCCATAGAAAGTAATCAATCCATCTTTAGATGCAGAAATTGTAAAACTACCACTTCTAACTATTGTTCCAATAGATACTCCAAAGTTTGGATTTCCACTACTATCTGTATCAGTAAAAGCAACTATGGTTCCAGCTTTAATTATATCTGTTCCAGTGCTCCACGTTAAAGAACCTTCACTACCAAATAAACCTGAAACAGAACCTCCAACAGGTATAATGCCATCTGTTTCATCATCTGTAAAATAAATAGTAGATGCTGTAGGTATATCAACTAATGTAACAATTGCGAAGTCTCTATCTCCATCAGCATTAAATCCAACAAAAGCTAAATCGCCAATTGATTGCCCAAAGGATGTTGAAATAATAAAAAATAATAAAAAGATAAGTTTTAATAAGTATTTATTTTTCATAACGTAAAGATTTTTAACCCTTTAAAGATATGAAAAAATATAAAATAAAAAAAATTAATTTTTCCTCCAGAAAAAAGGTGTAAAAAGTATTAAAACAGTAAACAGCTCTAAACGCCCAATAAGCATTAAGAACGAGCAAAACCATTTAGCTCCGATCGATAAGTGGTTAAAATTATCCACAGGACTCACTTTTCCTATTGCAGGACCAATGTTTCCTAAAGAAGAAGCCGCAGCACCGAGTGCCGATACAAAGTCTAAGTCTAAAAAGGTTAGTATAACCGTAGATAATACAAAAATAAGCATATAAATAACAAAGAATGATAAGATGTTAAAAACAATGGTTTGACTTACCGCTTTTTTATCATAACGTACAGGAATTATTGCATTTGGATGTAATGTTTTTTTAAATTCTAAAAAACTATTTTTTATCATAATAATATGACGTACAATTTTAATTCCACCAGAGGTAGAGCCTGCAGAACCTCCTAAAAAGAATAAGGCAAAGAAAATTCCTGTAGCAAAATAGCTCCACATTGTAAAATCTGCTGATACAAATCCAGTAGTAGTTACTACAGAAATAACAGAAAATAAGGCATGTCTTATGGCGCTTTCTGTTTTACCAAACACAAATGGATGTTCTATTGATGTATGTAAATCAGGGTCTTGATTAAATATAATAGTCAGCGATATAATTGCTGAAACAAAAATAATTCCAAAGAAATAATACTTGAATTCTTCGCTTTCAAAAATTTTTTTTATTTTTCCTTTAAGGGCAAAATAGGTGAGTACAAAATTAGTTCCTGCAATAAACATAAAAACAATAATAATGTATTGCACCCAAGGCATAGAATTGTAAAAAGCAACACTATTATTTTTGGTAGAAAACCCACCAGTACTCATGGTTGCCATGGCATGGTTTATCGCATCAAACCAGGTCATACCAGCTACTTTTAGTAAAAAAAATTGAGTAAAAGTAAGCAGTACATAAATATACCAAAGTCGTTTTGCAGTTTCTGTAATTCGTGGATGCATTTTATCTGCAGATGGTCCTGGTGCTTCTGCCATAAAGAGTTGCATACCTCCAATACCTAGTAAAGGTAAAATAGCGATGGTAAGTACAATGATTCCCATACCTCCAATCCAATGAGTAGCACTTCTCCAAAAAAGGATTCCTTTTGGCATTGATTCTATATCGGTTAAAATAGAAGATCCTGTGGTAGAATATCCAGAGATAGTTTCAAAAAGGGCATTTGTAACATTGGGTATTGCGCCAGATAATAGATACGGCAACATCCCTGTTACCGATAAAATTAACCAACCGAGTGTTACAATTAAGTATCCTTCTTTTTTCTGTAATTTTTTATGTTTGGGTTTGTTAAAAAAGAATAATAATAGGCCTATAAAAACAGTGATAATACCTGCGTTTAAAATACCCCACTTTTCTGTTTCTTGATGATAAAAACTAAACGGGACTGCAATAAACATAAAAATTCCGTTTAGAATTGCTGTAATTCCTAAAAAACGATAAATCAATTTTATGTTGAGGTTGTTCATTTTAGTTGAATAAATCTTCTACGATAGCGATGGATTCAGGTAAACAAAAAACAATAGCTTTATCACCACTTTTTATTTGAAAATCGCCAAAAGACATGAGTGCTTTTCCGTTTCTAATAATCCCGCCAAAGACAGCTTCTTTAGGAAAACGTAATTCTTTAATGGGTTTTTTAGTTACTTTAGAGTTGGGCTGTACTTCAAATTCAAAGACTTCAGCATCAATATTATGAAGGTTTGCCAATGCTAAAATCCCCCCCTTTCTAATATGTTTAAAAATACTACTTGCAGCAATCAATTTTTTATTGATTAATGTATCAATCCCAATAGTTTGAGAAATATGAATATAATCCATATTTTCTACCAAAGCAATTGTTTTTTTTACACCTTTAGATTTTGCTACCAAACAAGACATAATATTGGTTTCAGAATCGCCAGTAACGGCAATAAAAGCATCCATTTCTCTAATATTCTCTTCTTCTAACAGTTCAATATTTCTACCGTCTCCATGAATAATTAGAGTGTCTTCTAAATCTTCCGCAAGCGAAAAAGCTTTTTCTTTTACTTTTTCAATCAGTTTTACTTTATAATTCTCTTTACACAAGTTTCTAGCAGTTTTAGAGCCAATGCTACTTCCGCCAAGAATCATTACATTTTTTATAGTAATATGCTCTCTTCCTACAATTGGATATAGATCTTTGATAGCATAATTTGGTACAGAAAAATATACCTGATCTTTCATTTTATATGTTGTGTCTCCACGAGGGATTATTGTCTGTGCAATCCCTTCTCTTTTTATAGCAATAGTAATAAAGTCTACTTTAGGAAATTTGTTTTTAGCTTCTTTTACCGTTAAATCTATAATGGGAGATTTGTAAGAAAGCGATGTTCCCATCACATTAAATAAACCATTTTCAAAAGCAACGGTATCATTAAATGAAGATTGATGTAGTAGCATTTTAATCTCATCAGCAGCTAATTCTTCTGGAGAAATCATAAAATCTACTCCGAAATCTTTAAAATTAATACCTTCGCTATATAAAAACTCAGGATTGTTAATTCGTGCAATAGTTTTCTTTGCACCTAAAGATTTACCAATTACAGCTACTGTAAAATTTGTGTTTTGAGACTCTGTTACTGCCAATAATAAATCAGCAGAACTAATACCAATTTCTTTTAATAGTTTGATAGAAGTTGCATCTCCTTTTTTTGTAATGACATCTAAATGGCTGTTAATATACTCTAATTTATCGCCATCTGTATCTATTACAAAAGTGTCTTGAGCTTCGTAAGAAAGTAGTTTTGCTAAATGAAAACCAACATCTCCAGCGCCAGCTATAATAATTTTCATATAATTTCTGATGATTGTAAGAGCAAAGGTACTTCTCTTAGATTAGTTCTGCAAAAAAAGATTATATTTATACGGAAAAGAAGAGATTTTGTGTTCAATAATTTAAAGCATCCGAAGTAAATGAAAAATCTGACAATAAAATCTTGGGCATTAGATGATAGACCTCGAGAAAAGTTAGTATTAAAAGGAAAAATAGTATTATCTGACGCAGAGTTGATTGCTATTTTAATAGGTTCTGGAAATAGAGAAGAAAGTGCTGTCGCTTTGTCAAAAAGAATTTTACAATCCGTAGATAATAACTTAAACAAGCTCACAAAACTATCGGTAGATGAATTGAAGCGGTTTAGAGGTATTGCTTATGTTGCCCATTTGTTTTAGATTTAAGAAAAGGCTCTTGGGGTAATAAACGAAAGAACTTAATACTTATTCTATCATCTTTAATATAATTACTTTTTTAGTTATCATTTCAACTAATCCGCGTTTTTCTACTCTATTAAAATTATCCCAGTTATTATATAAACTCGTTGCATTCTCCATAACAACATCTATTGAATCTTGTTGTATTTTTATAATATTAATTTCATTTTCAAGTTTCATGATTTCTTTATTTACAAGCGGTAATTCATTGTAAGGTTTTTCATGATGGTCTTTAAATGTTCCTTTCGGAATTTGTCCATCAATATTTAATTGAAAAAGATTTTCAATTTGCTCTTCCAGTTTTTCTTTTTTAATTTTGTTTGATTTCAACAATTTTATTTTATCATTCAGAATAGAATCAGATGATTTTATAGATTCTTGTACACGTTCTTTTAATTCAACATAATCTGTTAATTGTTCTTTAAAAATATTTATGCTATTTCCTCAATAAACTAAAATTCCTTCAGTTTTATTCCTATTTTTAACATTGCTTAAATAATTGAGGAAATTATATTTTTTAAAAATAACTATCAATTATTTTAACTTGCAGTAAGTAAGGAAAAACCTTACTTTTTTAATGTAAAAAGAGGTAAATAAAATAATATTCCAAATAATGAAAAGAACAATCCTCCAATAGTACCAGCTCCTAATGCAAACCAGAACACTTCATTTTGTCCGTCTTTTATGAATGGAATAAATCCTAAAATGGTAGAAATAATGGTTAAAATGATTGGGAATATTTTTTGTTGAAAAGCTTTGATATAAAGCTGTAAAGAATCTTCTTTTGGGTATGTTATTTTTAATTTATTAAATGCTGTAAGTATAAAAATAGATGCATTTACTGTAATTCCACTTAACAACACAAAACTAGCCAACCCACCTTGGTCAAAATTAAAGTCAAATAAATAAAAGGTTAAAAATACTCCTATAAATGAAATAGGAATAACACTTAAAATAATAAAAGGTTGTTTAAAACTTTCAAAGAGGATTGCACAAATAAAATATATAATACCTAAAACAAGAAATAATAAAAATGCATAGTTGTTATTTTTATCATCATTTAGAAACCATCTATTTTCAGATCGCTCAAATTTATAACCTAAAGGTAACTTTTTTGTTAATTCTTTTAATTTTTTATTTAAAAATTTAGAACCAAATTTTGCAGAACCTGTATATTGAAATTGCACCAATCTAATATATTCTTGATTTTCTTTATATATATTTTCTTCTTCTCTAACTTTGGTTATATTAGCAATTGAGTTAAGTACAATAGGGTTTTGTAAACTATCTAAAGGTGTATGTCTTATGCTCCATAAATCAAATTTTTGAGAGTTGTTAGATACCAAACGTATTGGTAAATATTTTCCTTTTATATTTAATGAAATATCTGATTGTTTTGAGAGGGTTAATATTTTTAATTCATTAAAAATCTTAGAAGGACTACTCTTTTTTAAAGCCAACAGCTCTTTATTTAATAAAAAACGATACTCAAAAGAAGGTTTACCAGACCAAAACGAATTTTCTTTTACAATTACTTTTTGTATTCTGGGGTGTTTTTTTAAAGCAATTTTTAATGTATCCGCCCAAGTGTTTAAAATATCATAGTTATAGCCTCTTGCTTCAACTGTAAAGTTAATAGGCTCATTGCTGCCTCCTCCATTACTAAAGCCATTTCCTACGCCATAAACATTCCAATCTATACCCCCTAAATCTAATGCTTTTCTTACCAATCTAGCCTTTAATATAAACGGAAAAGACGTTTCTTTAAAATGGTCTTTAAAAGTTATTTCTATTCTTGCAAAGTTTCCACTATATATGTTACTTGTATATTGTTTAATTTCTGAAAATTGGTGTAAATAATTTTCAATTTCTAAAAAGGCTTCATTCATTTGGTGTACAGTAGCTCCTTTTTCCATTGATGCAGATACATACAATTTTGTTTCTTCATTTCTACCATAATAAGCATTCTCAAAAACATAATAGTTAAACAATCTAAAACTACCCCCTAAATAAGTATCTATATAGGGTCTAATATGTTCTCTATACCATTCATTACCTAAGGTATTGTTATATGATTTTTCTAAAAAAGTAGTATTATTTTCTAATTTCTGAGGTAACATAAAAAAAGGTATCCCAAAAATTAACACGATAAAAATAATGGCTAATTTTTTATAGCGAAGCAGTTTTTTTAGTATTACAGTATATACTTTATAAAAAAACAGTGATATTTTTACATTCCAAAGTTTAGGTTTATGCTCTTTTAAAGGAATTTTTTCTAACAATGCAGGAATTAAAAATAAAGCTATAAAAAGAGAAACAGTTAAATTGATAATAATTACCAAAGCAAAATCTATTAAATTTACTTTGTATTTATCATCTAAAAAATAAATAATTGATAAAGCACCAACAGTTGTTAAAGTAGAAGCTAAAATAGGGATAAAAACATTTCTATTCCCTATTTTTTTTATATGGTCTATCATAACAATACTATTATCTATAATAAGACCTAAAGAAATTGTAATACCCGCTAAAGAGTATAATTGTATTTCTACTTTAAAAATATAATACAATAAAAAAGCCGTAGTTAAGTTAGCCATAAGACTAAGTAGCGTAATAATTAAGTAACTAAAACTTTTACTTACCAGTAAAATAAAAAGCAAGAGAATAATAATTGTATAAATAGCTCTTTCATAAATTTTACTAAGTTCTTTATCTAGATACACTGTAGCATCATACGTTTTTACAATGCTAAAGTTTTTAGGTAAAAATTGTTGTAATTTTTCTAATTTTTTATCTACTAACTTAGAAAGTACAATGGTATTTGCATTTTTGGTAGCAAAAACAGATAATGTTATGGCATTTTTACCATTTACTCTATAATAACTTTGTGTTTCTTGTGCTGCCTCTTTTATGGTAGCAATATCATCTAGATAAATAAGGCGGTCTGCTACCTTTTTAATTGGTATATGCCATTGTATTTTTTCTGATGATTGTATAGATAATGTAAGAAATTGCTTGTAATAATAAATTTCTCCTAAACTCTCTTTATTAAATTGATGTTGTAAAGCTGCAATAATTTCTTGTTTGTTAATTAATAACTGCTGTAACAAATAATGATTGTAGTTTATAATATATTCTTTGGGAGTAGCACCAAATACTTGTGTTTTTTCAATTCCTTGTAATGCGCCAATAACAGGTTCTATTTGATTTTTAACCATTTTTTGAATTACAAAAGGTCTTTGTGGCGCATTTATGCTGTAAGACAAAAATGCACGTACATTTTTATCTTCGTTAGGTTTGTTTACCCTTATTAAGGGATAACTAAGTCTTTCAGGTAGTTTCTTATACAATTGCCTAATTATGGTGGCTATTTCAAACCTAACAATATCTATATTGGTGTATTTATCAAAGTCTAAAGTAATAGCACCTCTTCCTTTAGAAGATTTAGAACTTATTTTAGAAAGCCCTTTTAATGCACTAAACCCTCCTTCTAATATTGTGGTAACTTCTCTTTCTAAGGCATAGGGAGAGGCATTTACCCAACGATAACTAACAGAAATAGAAGGCAAAGATTTACTTGGGTTTAACCTAACAGAAAGTTTGGGTAATATAAAAATACCTAAAACACCTAGTACAATAAAAACTATACTAATTTTAAAAGCAGATATTTTATTTATAGTTGTAATAATTATAATTTTAAGATGCTAACTTAAGAAACCTTTTATAAAATAAATATAGATATTGTACAAACAATTTTAACAGTATGGTTTACTTATACAATTAGTAAGTAAAAACCATAAACTTGCTATTTGTTCTTGTAAAGAACAAAAAATAAGTCTTATAATTGTTTGTGAAAAAGAATGTTTTAAAAATTGCGCACATTCTTTTTCTGAAATTTTTATGTAAATTGTACTCAAAGAGTTTGGGTATGATAATTGTTTAACTATAATCTCCCAAAAAATATTTGGTAGGTTTTAAGTTTTATTAAAATGAAAAAAAAGTTTTTAATTGCTATAATTAGCACTACGTTTATTCTACTTTTTACATTAACTTTAAATACTCAAAGTGTATATGCAAATGTAAATGATGAGGAATTCCTTGATCTAGTCATTGACACAAAATGTACAATTGATGGCGTAATTGTTGGGTATTCTAACGATTGTGGACCAGGTGAAGGTTCTTGTATAGATAGAGATTGTTAAAATTATATAAAATAACTTTAAAATTTATAAAAAATGATAAAAAGAAAACTATTATTAGGGGTTAGTACATTGCTTTTTGTTTGTTCAATTGGATTAACAATAGATATCTCAGAGGCAAATGTTAATGAAGATGAAGGGAAAGATCTTCCTACACAGAAAAAATGTTATAATAGCAAAGGAGAGTATACTGGAAATACTACTGAATGTGGTGAAGGTGGTAACGGGTGCAATGTATCTGACCCGTGTTAATTAACACAGATAGAGGGACTAAATTAGTTCCTCTATTTAAAATTTATAAAAAAATGATAAAAAGAAAATTAATATTAGGGATTAGCACATTGTTTTTTCAATTGGATTAACAATAGGTAACTCAGAGGCAAACGTTAATGAAGGTAAAGACCCTCCCTTGCTAGAGATGTGTTATGATGAAGGCGGATTGCTTATTGGAATCTGTGAAATAGGTGGTAATGGATGCGTTGAAACTGCTTGTGATTA
>CAZZNK010000027.1:12048-26626 GCA_964655585.1 uncultured Flavobacteriaceae bacterium | reverse complement strand
AATCACATTTGCATTGATAGAATTTACTACAAACTTTTTTGATAGATTTTTAAATGATATTCTATACGGTGATACCTGTTTTTTTCCTTGAACTATAATAGTTCCTTTGTTGCTTTTAATATTAATGTTTGCTTTAGAAACTGAAGCATAAACCGTACCTTGAAAAACACTCACTTTTGCATTTTTCTGAACCAAATTGAGCCGTACAATTCCATGTTCTATAAAAATAGATATATCTCCTTTATAACTTTTAGAAATTACATCTATATGTGTCCCAAAAATGCTTACTGTTTTATTCTTCGGAATTTTTATAATTCCGTAAGCTCTATTTAAACGTTTGGTTATAAATTTTCTAAAAACACCTTCTGGGTTTTTTAAAGTAGGTAATTTAAAATTTATTTTTAGAATTTCTTTTTCATCATCAATAACAACATTATTCGAGTTGTTGTTTTCGTTAAATAAGCTCACTTCAAATTTTTCAGAATTAGACGTAATAATTGTAATGTTATCTAATTTTTCTGTAAAAATTTCGACATTTTTAGCATCCGAAGTAAAGATTTTAACACTACTTTCTTGTGAAAAATGAGTTGTCGTTAAAAATAGAAATGTTATAAAAAAGAATCTTTTCATAGAACTAAAAAAAGCTTCCTAAACGGAAGCCTTTGTGTTATTGTTTTCTTTTCGCTTCGATGCTTAATGTAGCATGCGGAACTAACTTTAAGCGTTCTTTTTGAATTAACTTGCCTGTAACTCTACACACTCCGTAAGTGCCGTTTTCTATTCTAACAAGTGCGTTTTTTAAGTCTCTAATAAACTTTTCTTGTCGAATTGCTAATTGCATACTTGCTTCTTTAGCCATAGTATCTGCACTACCGTCATACGATTTAAACGTTGGGGCGGTGTCTTCTGTTCCGTTATCGCTATCGTTTTTATAGGATGCTTCCAAAAGCTGTAAATCTTCTTCTGATCTTGCTATTTTAGCTAAGATAATTTCTTTAAACTCTTGTAAGTCTTTACTTGAATATTTTTCGATTGTATCACTCATAATCTTACATTTTTTGTATTGCTATTTTACTTTTTATGGTATCAAACTCAATATCTATACCATTTTTTAATACATCCACAAAAACCAGTTCTTCGGTTAGTGTTTCGCTCATAATATACTGCTTATTTGCAGTAACCGAATTTTGTAAATCTTCAAAATTTAAAATCGTTAGTTTAATTTTATCCGTAACCTCAAAACCTGAATCTTTTCGTGCGTTTTGAATACGGTTTACCAACTCTCTTGCATTTCCTTCTTTACGCAAATCATCTGTAATTGTAATATCTAAAGCTACGGTGATATTGTCTGCATTTGCAACCAACCAACCTTCTATATCTTTTGATGATATTTCAACATCAGAGCGCTCTAAGGTAATCATTTTCTCATTAATTTCAAATGATATTTCCCCTTCTTTTTCTATTTTTATGATATCTTCTTGCGTAAATTTCTGAATTTCAGAAGCTATCAACTTCATATCTCTTCCAAATTTTGGCCCTAGAGTTTTAAAATTCGGTTTAATTTGTTTTACTAAAATACCCGAAGCATCATCTAACAACTCAATCTCTTTTACGTTTACTTCTGATTTTATTAAATCTGATACTGCTAAAATCTCCTCTTTTTGTACATCATCTAATACAGGAATCATAATTTTTTGCAACGGCAAACGTACTTTTATCTTCTCTTTTGCTCTTAACGATAAAACCAATGATGATATGGTTTGCGCATTCTCCATTTTACGCTCTAAAGATTTGTCGATCATAGACTCATCGCAAACTGGGAATTTAGCCAAATGTACACTTTCAAATGTTTCTTTTTGTGTTGCTTGTGTTAAATCTTTGTAAAGTCTATCCATATAAAATGGCGCTATTGGGGCACTCAATTTAGCTACAGTTTCCATGCAGGTATATAATGTTTGATAAGCAGAAATTTTATCTTGCTGATAATCTCCCTTCCAAAAACGTCTTCTGCTTAAGCGTACATACCAATTACTTAACAATTCTTGCACAAAATCAGAAATAGCTCTTGCAGCTTTTGTAGGTTCATATTCCTCATAAAATGTATCCACTTTTTTTATCAATGTATTTAATTCTGATAAAACCCATCGATCTATTTCTGGTCTTTCTGATAAAGGAATATCTGCTTCTGCATAGGTAAAATTATCAATATTTGCATACAAAGTAAAAAACGAATAGGTGTTGTATAAAGTTCCAAAAAACTTACGTCTTACTTCTGCAATTCCTTCTAAATCGAATTTTAAATTATCCCAAGGGTTTGCATTACTAATCATATACCAACGTGTGGCATCGGCACCATATTTATCTAAGGTTGTAAACGGATCTACGGCATTTCCTAAACGTTTTGACATTTTTTGTCCGTTTTTATCTAGTACCAATCCGTTAGAAACTACGTTTTTATAAGCAACTGAATCAAAAATCATAGTAGATATTGCGTGTAATGTATAAAACCAGCCTCTTGTTTGATCTACGCCTTCAGCAATAAAATCTGATACTCTTTCTCCAGCTTCAACTTTCTTTTTATTTTCAAACGGGTAATGCCATTGTGCGTATGGCATTGAACCAGAATCGAACCAAACATCAATCAAATCACTTTCTCGTTGCATCGGTTTTCCTGATGCAGAAACTAGGGTAATTTTATCTACAATATTTTTATGTAAGTCGATTGTATCATAATTCTCTTCCGTCATATTACCTATTTCAAAATCAGCAAAAATATCAGCATCCATAAAACCTGCTTCAACAGCTCGTTTCATTTCATTTTTCAACTCTGCTACAGAACCGATACAGATTTCTTCTTTACCATCTTCTGTACGCCAAATTGGTAATGGAATTCCCCAAAAACGTGATCGAGATAAATTCCAATCATTGGCGTTTTTTAACCAGTTTCCAAAACGTCCTGTTCCTGTAGATTCTGGTTTCCAATTAATGGTTTTATTCAAGTCGTACATTCTATCTTTTACATCCGTAATCTTGATAAACCAAGAATCTAACGGATAGTATAAAATCGGCTTGTCGGTTCTCCAACAATTTGGATAACTGTGCACATATTTTTCTACATGAAATGCTTTGTTTTCTATTTTTAGCTTGATAGCCAATTCTACATCTACCGATTTTTCTGGTGCTTCACCATCAGCATAATATTCGTTTTTTACATATTTACCAGCGTATTCTCCCATTTCTGGTCTAAATTTCCCTTGTAAATCTACTAATGGAACTGGATTCCCATCATCATCTAATACCAACATTGGCGGCACTTCGGGTATTGCTTGTTTGGCAACCATAGCATCATCTTGACCAAAAGTAGGTGCTGTGTGTACAATACCTGTTCCGTCTTCTGTAGTCACAAAATCTCCAGCAATGACTCTAAAAGCATTTTCTGGATTTTGATATGGCAAAGTATAATCTAATAATTGTTCGTATTTAATATCGACTAAATCTTTTCCTAAACATTCACCTAAAATAGTAAATGGATTTTTTTTATCACCTTGATTATATGCTGATAATTCTGTTGCGCTTTCTACTTTAAAAAACTTTTTACCAAATTGTTTTCCTACTAACTTTTTAGCTAATATTACTTTAATCGGTTCAAAAGTATATTGATTGAATGATTGTACTAAAACATATTCAATCTTATTTCCAACCGTTAAAGCAGTGTTACTTGGCAATGTCCATGGGGTTGTTGTCCAAGCTAAAAAATATACATTTCCCAACTTTTTTCCGAAAGGAAGTGTTTCCCCTTCTTTTACTTTAAACTGTGCAACTACAGTTGTGTCTGTAACGTCTTGATATGTTCCTGGTTGGTTTAACTCGTGTGAGCTAAGTCCTGTGCCTGCTTTTGGTGAGTATGGCTGAATTGTATAGCCTTTGTACATCAAATTTTTCTTATAAATTTGCTGTAACAACCACCAAACACTTTCCATATACTTTGGTTTGTAGGTTACATACGGGTTCTCCATATCTACCCAATATCCAATTTTACGGGTCATATCATTCCAAATATCCGTATAACGCATTACTGCTTTTTTACAGGCTTGGTTGTATTCTTCTACCGTAATTTTGGTACCGATATCTTCTTTGGTAATTCCGAGTTCTTTTTCTACACCTAATTCTACTGGTAAACCATGAGTATCCCAACCAGCTTTACGTTTTACTTGGTAGCCTTTCATCGTTTTATAACGAGGAAAAATATCTTTAATAGCTCTTGCTAAAACGTGGTGAACCCCTGGTAACCCGTTGGCAGAAGGTGGTCCTTCAAAAAAGATAAAAGGTTTACTCCCCTCACGAGAAGTAATGCTTTTTTCGAAGATGTTATTTTCTTCCCAAGTTTGTAAAACTTCTTCGGCTACTTTAGGCAAGTCAAGTCCTTTATATTCAGTAAATTGTTTACTCATTTTGTAGTGCTATAATTTCGATTTGCAAAATTACATTTTTTCTTGTAATTGTTGATTGTGTGACATAAAAAAAGCACCCTAAATAATTAGGATGCTTTTTACCTTAAAAAATTGGGGGAATTATTTCATTTTTACAATTACAAACTCTGTTCTACGGTTTGCTTGATGCTCTTCTTTAGAACATTTTACTCGATCGGTATGTCTATCGTTATCTACACAATTATTAGTCAACTGTGTTTCTCCAAAGCCTTTTCCTGTAATTCTATTTGAACTAATTCCTTTAGAAATGATATAACGAACTGTAGATTTTGCTCTTCTATCTGATAATTTCTCGTTATAAGATGCTCTACCTCTTGCATCTGTATGTGACCCTGATTGAATGTTTATCTGTGGATATTTATTCATTACAGCAACAATTTTCTGTAACTCTTCTGCGGCATCTGGTCTAATGTTCGATTTATTGTAATCAAAATAGATTGGTTTTATTTTTACACAAATTCTTCCTACTCCACAATGTACAAAATCATCACTTAGCTGTAATGCTAATTTTACAGTTTCTTTCTCTGTAGATTTTTTAGCTACAAACTGTTTCATTGCAGGTTTAAAGTACTGTTTAGAAGCGTGTACAGTATATGTAGAGTCACACGATAATTTAAAACTAAATTTAGCATCTGCTCCTACGATTGTACTGTCTAACCTTACTCCCTTTTTTGTTATTAAAACAACTTTTGATCCTGGTAATAGCTCTTGTGTATCTACATCTACCACAACTCCTTGCTTTTGTGTAAAACATGGTGGTATAACTCTTTCTTTCAATTTAGTTATTGAATAAATATCATCATCTCCTTTTCCGCCTGCTCTATTAGATGATAAATATCCTTTTTTTGTTTCTAAATTTATACTAAAAGAAAAATCATCTAAAGGGCTATTTATCGGAGCTTTTAAATTTTTTGGAGCTTGGTAATCTCCTTGTATATCTTGTTTACTAGAAAACACATCTAAGGCCCCTAAACCAAAATATCCATCAGAAGAAAAATATAAGACATCATCAGCAGCAACAAAAGGGAACATTTCTCTACCTTTCGTATTTATATTCGCTCCTAAATTTTGAGGCTTCCCAAAAGTATTGTTATCTAGTATCGTTACATACCAAATATCTGTTTGTCCGTAACCCCCTGGCATGTCAGAAGTAAAATATAAACGTCTTCCGTCTGCACTTACTGTTGGGTGCCCTACAGAATACTCATTACTGTTAAATGGTAATTCTGTAATGTTTTTCCATCGCCCTTTTGAATTAACTGTTGCGCTATAAATTTTTAATTTATTTGTACCTTCTTTATCTTCTCTATATTTTCCTTTATTATAATTATTTCTAGTAAAATACAGTACTTTTTTATCTGGTGAAAATGTAATAGAAGATTCATGATATTTAGAGTTGATGTCTTCTGAAAAAGAATGAGTCTTTGCCGTTGTGTCAAAAATATTTTTTTCGGCAACTTTATAAATATCTAAAAAATATCCTTTGTCCCAACTATGTGTTCTTTTGACAAATCGATTTTCTCGTTGTTTTGAAGAAAACAAGACAACATCATTATAAACTGTAGCTCCAAAATCAGAGTGTTTTGTATTGATACTTTCTAGATTTTTAATAGTATAGTTTGGGTCTTTTTCTAAACTTGCTTTTTTTGTAGCATTGCTTACAAAATGAATACCTCTATCATCTACTTTTTTTGCTTCATGAAACTTCTTCATCCAAATATCTGAAGCAGCGTAATCACTAATTCCTCTTAAAGATTGAGCATATTTAAAGAAATAATCTTTGTCGGTAATCGTATTTTCATATTTTAAAAACAATTTTCTATATGCAATAGAGGCTGCTTTCATATTCACATTATGATAATAACTATCTCCCAACCTTTGTAAAACATGTTGTGTTGGCGTTTTAATTGCTATTTTTTCATATAATTTTGCGGCATCTACATATGCAAATTTAGCAAAGTAAGCATCTGCTCTTTTGGTTTCATTAGTTTGTGCAAAAAGCATTACAGAACTAAATAATAAAACGATGGTAATGTGTATTGAGTTTTTCATAAGTAACTGTATTTATACTAAAAGAATCTTGGTGATTTAATTTTATCTTTTACAAAATCGAAATTAAAAAGTAAAAAGATTTCATGGGTTCCTGAATTGAAATTCCCTAAGGTAGTAAGCGTATGGTCATACGCATATCCTATTCTTAATGAATTACTTGCTCTCATATTTATAACTGTAGAGATAGATTCATTTAACCTGTGAGAAACTCCAAACTCAAACTTATCATTAAACAAAATATTTATAGATCCATCTAATGATAACGGTGCTCCACTAACCATTTTAGCCATTATAGATGGTTTTAATTTCATTGTAGATGATAATTCAAATACATATCCACTGGTTAAAAAAAGGTGTTTTACTTCTGATGCTTTTGACACTTGTCCTCCATTTTTTTCAAAATGAAGTGTTTTTAACATATTTGGCATCGAAAGACCTGCATAAAAACGATCTGTATAGTAAAATACTCCTAAACCAATATTAGGCATTATTTTATTTACATTGTTATTTATAAATAAAGGGTCTGGATTGTCAACTAACTGTAATTGCCCTAAATTTGCTTTGAAAAAAGTAAAACCTCCCTTTAAACCAAGGGCTAATTTTGCTGTTTCAGAAACTTGTAATGTATATGAAAAATCTCCATAAACGTTTTGTTCTGTAACTGGACCGTATTTATCTGCAATTAAAGAAAGTCCTAAGCCCACATTTTTTCCTACAGGTGAGTGCATTCCTAAAGTAATTGTTTTTGGTGCTCCATCTATTCCTACCCATTGTGTTCTTCCTAAGAAATTTAAACTCAACATATCTTTAGATCCTGCATATGCTGGATTTATAATATTCATATTATACATATACTGAGTATACTGTGGATCTTGTTGTGCATTTATAGATACAGTTAACATAAGAACTGCAACTATAAGTAGTCTGTGTTTCATTTTTATTGCTTTCATCTTTATTATCTGTTTAAATAAATCCATCCTGTTATTGATTTTCTAACACCATCGTTAAAGTAAATAACATAATAGTATGTTCCTACTGGTACTGGTTCATTTTTATTAATTGTTAACCATCCTTTAGAATATCCATCCCACCATGTAGGGTTGGCGCTTCCTTTATTATCGTGTTCGTACACTTTTGCTCCCCATCTATTAAAGATTTCCATCTTAAAGTTAGGGTATTGTGATAATAATGGAATTACTAAAACATCATTAATACCATCTCCGTTTGGAGAGAATCCTTCTGGTACCAAATTACAATTTGTTAAATCTAAATGATCTGGAATACCATCAGTATCACAATCTAACATAGATTCTGTGATCGTTAATATACCATCGCCATCATCATCTATGTCTAAATAATTTGGGGTACCATCTCCATCCGTATCATCATTTCCAGGGTTTCCGTCATTATCTAAATCTTCATCTTTTGTTTCTATTCCATCACCATCATCATCAGTATCTTGAAAATCTCTTATTCCATCACCATCAGTATCTAAGAGATTGTAATTTAAATTACCATCATCTGGGTTATCTTCTAAGCCATCGAACAATCCATTTGTTCCTGAACCTGTATCTGAACCATCAACTACGCCATCGCCATCTGCATCTGTTGCTCCTGAACCAGACTCTTCAAGATCTGTTACTCCATCGCCGTCTGAATCTAAGTCTAAGTAATCTGGTATTCCGTCTCCATCTGTATCTAATGTTACATCTCCTCCACTTTCGTCTGCATCTGGAATTCCGTCATTGTCTGAATCTAAATCTAAATAGTCTGGAACTCCATCTCCGTCTGAATCACCATTTACAGCTTCATCTGCTGTTAACATTCCGTCTCCATCATCATCAATGTCTTGGAAGTTTGGTGTTCCATCTCCGTCTGAATCTAATGGTGTATAATTTGGATTACCACTATCTGGTGCATCTTCTACGCCATCAAACAACCCATTGGCTCCTGATCCTGTATCAGAACCATCAATCACACCATCGCCATCTGCATCTAGTGCTCCTGAACCAGATTCTTCAAGATCTGTAATACCATCACCATCTGAATCTAAATCTAAATGATCTGGGATTCCGTCTCCATCTGTATCAAGATTTGGATTTCCTCCATTTTCTACCGTATCTGGAATACCATCATTATCATCATCTAAATCTGTTACATCTGGTATGCCATCTCCATCATTATCTGCTTGTACTGTAATAGTAACTGTTTGCGTTATACAAACGTTTGGTGTTACTGCAGTGTTACAAACAGTATATTCTACTGTTACATCTGTTCCTTCTTCTCCTGCGGCTGGAACATAAGTCATTTCTCCTGTTAATGGATCAAAAGTGATTGTTCCTGCTGCTGTACCGTTTCCTGTGTCTACCAATGATGTAGTTGGTCCTGGTAAGAAATCATCATTAGCTAATACATTTACTGTTCCTGTAGTTCCTTCTACCATTGTTAACGAATCATCTGCTCCTGTTGGTGTAAATGGATTTACATCTGTATTATCAGGATTTCCATCATTATCATCATCTGGATCTGTTACATCTGGATCTCCATCGCCATCATTATCTGCTTGTACTGTAATAGTTACTGTTTCAGTTTTACAAACTGGTGGTGCAACTCCTGTATTACACACTACATAATCTACCGTTACTATAGTTCCTTCTTCTCCTGGGGCTGGAACATAAGTCATTTCTCCTGTTAATGGATCAAAAGTGATTGTGCCTCCTGCTGTACCGTTACCTGTGTATACTAATGATGTAGTTGGTCCTGGTAAGAAGTCATCATTGGTTAATACATTTACTGTTCCTGTAGTTCCTTCTACTACTGTTAATGTATCTGGTGCAGTTGTTGGTGTTAGTGGATTGTTATCTGTATTATCAGGATTTCCATCATTGTCATCATCTGGATCTGTTACATCTGGGTCTCCATCTCCATCATTATCTGCTTGTACTGTAATAGTTACTGTTTCAGTTTTACAAACTGGTGGTGCAACTCCTGTATTACACACTACATAATCTACCGTTACTATAGTTCCTTCTTCTCCTGCTGCTGGGATATACATCATCTCTCCTGTTAATGGATCGAAAGTAATTGTTCCTGCTGCTGTACCTGTACCTGCATCTACAATACTGGTATCTGCACCTGGTAAGAAATCATCATTCGTTAAGATATTTACAGTAGCACTTGTACCTTCTACAACTGTTAAGTTATCTGGTGCTGTTGTTGGTGTTAATGGATTTGGATCTGTAATATCTGGGTTTCCATCATTATCATCATCTGGATCTATACTATCTGCAATACCATCTCCATCGGTATCTAAAATTTCTCTATAATCTACTTCTGATGTAGTTGTATTGTCATTATCTGGTAAATCAGAAGCTCCGTTGTTTTGATCATCATTAGAGTCTATTGCTCCACCAGTGGTATCTACATCATCATAATCATCTAACAATCCATCTCCGTCTGCATCTGTATTGCTAGTTGCTGTGGTAAATCCTGCTTCAATAGTATCATCAATACCATCGTTATCAGTATCTTGATCTAAATAATCTGGAATACCATCGGCATCAGTATCTTCTGGTGTTACCCCTGCATCTCCTGTGCCTTCATAAGCATCTAATAACCCGTCTCCGTCTGTATCTGTTGTTCCTGGTGCAATATAACCCCCTGTACTTTGTGCTTCTACATTGTCTGGAATACCATCATTATCGGCATCAATATCTTTATCATCTGAAATTCCGTCTCCGTCTGAATCAATTCCGTCACTTACTGTAAATACTGGTGCAGTTCCTGGTCCTGATGGCTCTGATGTTCCATTGGTTTGTGACGCATTTGCTGATGTTGTATTTGAAGGATCGAACAATCCGTTAATTGCACATATATCAAATAATACTGAACCTAAATTGGTGTTTGGTGCATTTGATAATAGTTTTGATGAGAAGCTAATTTCAAATACTGATAAGTTATAGTAGTTAAAATACATTGCTAATCTTGGTGATAAATCTACTCCTGAATAGGTGTCGTCTGGTCCTGTAAAGGTAACGGTTCCTAGTGCAGGTGTTGGTGTTACATTTAGTAAGGTATTACTATCTACTGCATATAAACCTGGTCTTGATAGCGTTACTGCTTCTTGTGCATTGGCACCGTCTATATCATACACCACTCCACCAAATCTACCAATATTAAAGGCAGTGGTGGTACCGTCTAATACACCTGTTACTTTAAATTTCATACCTGCAGTATTTCCTGTTGGCAATGGCACTGTAAATTCTGGTTGCCACGCAGCGTTAGAACCTGTAGTGTTATTATCTATAGTAATTAAGGTTGCCCCTCCTGTAATTTCGGTAATTTCTACAATGGCATCTACAATACCTGTTGTACCACCGTAATCTGCAATGTTTTCGAATCTGTATTTTGCGTGTAGTGTTCCTGGTCCTGAACCTGATCCTGCTACATAAGTAGGGTTGGTAAAGCTTACACTTGGAAAACTACAATTTGCTGTTGCTGATGTTGATGGTTCGAATCCTAATGATTCTACATAATCTAAAATACCATCATTATCATCATCTATATCTACATCGTCGTTAATTCCATCGCCATCAGTATCTACTGCTACTCCGAAAGTTACATCGTCTCTAAAATCTACTTCTGCAGATCCTGGGTTTTGATCGTTCGGGAAGTCTGATACAATTTGATTGTTGTTTGATGCTGCATCTGGATCATTTGGTCCATTTGGATTCAAATCAAAATTATCATCAATTCCGTCTCCGTCTGTATCGTTTCCTGATGGTACGGTGTCTGGAATATTATCTCCATCTGTATCATAGGCTTCTATAGTATCTGAGGCTCCATCATTATCTGAATCTAAATCTAGATAATCTGGTGCATCGGTACCATCTGTATTGGTTGGTGGATTTACTGGAATACCAGATCCTGGGAACGTTTCGTAGTTATCTGCTAATCCGTTACCATCTGTGTCTGGTCCTGGTGCTTGATATCCTGCGGTTGTTTGCCCTTCAATGTTGTCTACAATTCCGTCATTATCTGAATCTAAATCTAAGTAGTTAGGAATTGAATCTCCATCTGTATCTGCTGGTGTTCCAATTGGTGTTCCTCCGTTATCTGTATCATAGGCATCATCTATTCCATCTCCGTCAGTATCGTTTCCTGTTGGCGGGGTATAACTGGTTCCTTGTGCTTCTATATTATCAATAATTCCATCATTATCTGAATCGATGTCTGCATAATCTGGATGACCGTCTCCGTCTGTATCTGGTGTTGGTAATGGTGTGGTTGCGATGTTGTCATCTAACCCATCATTATTGGCATCTACAAATCCATCTACAACACCATCATTATTGGCATCTGTTCCTCCTGCTTCTACGATATCTGGAATACCATCTCCATCGGCATCGGTATCAAATTGGTCTATGACTCCGTCTCCATCTGTATCATATCTATCATCTACTCCATCATTATTTGCATCTACAAAACCTGGGGTATCTGTATCTACATAATCTAGTGTACCATCTCCATCAGTATCTACTGTTGGGTCTGTTCCGTTATTTTCTACGGTATCTGGAATCCCATCATTATCATCATCTAAATCTACTGCATCTGGAATACCATCGCCATCATTATCAGGACTTACTCCAATAGTAATGGTTGCTTCGTTAGAAACAGCTCCTGTATTATCTTCTACTGTATAATTTACATTGGCTTCTCCTACAAAATTAGGCTCTGGGGTAAAGGTTACATTTCCTGTAGCATCTACCGTATAAGTTCCTTCTCCTGGAATAACTAATGGTGTAGTTGCATCTCCTGTATTAGTAGGGTCATTTGGATCTATTAATGTAATAGTTGTTACATCTATTGTTCCGTCTGCATCTGTATCATTTGCTCCAATAGTTGGAATGGTGACTGGGGTATTTTGTACCGTAGTTCCTCCATCATTATTTGCTACTGGATTGTCATTTACTCCTGTTACAGTAATGTTTTGATTTGCTGTAGCAGTTCCTCCATTACCATCACTTATCTCATAAGGAAAACTTATAGGACCGTTATAGTTTGTATCTGGTGTAAAAGTAATTACGCCTGCTGCATCTATATTTACGGTTCCGTTAGTTACAGGGGTACTTTGTACACCTCCTGTTAATGCTATATTGTTTATTGAGGTGATTGTTAAAATATCTCCTGTATCAATATCTGTATCTCCTGTTAATGGTGTTAAAGTTACTGTTCCTTCTTCAGCAACTGTATATGCATCATCTACTGCTACTGGAGCATCATTTACTGGGGTAACCGTAAGGTTTAGCATACTACTTGCGTCTGTTGTTCCTGTTCCGTCTGTTACGGTATAGGTTACTTCTGGAAAGTTTCCATTAAAATTGGCTGCTGGTGTAAATACATAGCTACCATCTGCATTTATTTTTAACTTTCCTTTTCCTGGAATATATGCTTCTGTACCTGCTGTATATGTTGTACCGTCTATTACAAATTCTGTAACGGTTAATGTATCTAAATTACCATCTGAATCATTATCTAACAATCCATCAGCAGCACTTACCGTTAATGGAGTATCTTCTGTGGTGGTATTGGTATCTGGATTTGCAATTGGCGAGAATGCAGATTGTGGTACAATTACTGTAACCGTTGCTGTTGCCGTTCCTCCATTACCATCACTTATTGTATAAGTAAAGGTATCTGTCCCGTTATTAAACCCTGCATTTGGTGTATATTTTAGTGATCCATCTGGATTGATACTCACTGTACCGTTTGCTGGTTGTGTTACTGATGTTACTGTTAAAGTATCGGTAGTATCTACATCGGTATCATTAGATAATACTGGTATGTCTATGGCTACACCTGGATCTGTACTATAATCATCATTCGTAGCAACTGGAACATCATTTACTGGGTCTACTGTAACAGCTACATCTGCGGTATCTGTTCCTCCATTTCCATCTGTTACTGTATAGGTTAGTACTGGTACTGTTCCGTTATAATTTGTTTCTGGTACAAATGTTAATGTTCCGTCTGCTAATAACGTTACTGCTCCTACTCCTGGAAGTGTTACCGTATCTCCTGGGTTATGAGTTCCTGCTACTCCTGCAATGGTAAAGCTTTGTACTGTAAGAGTATCTCCCTCTGTATCTGCATCTAATCCTGAAGTTGCATCATTATCTGTAAGTACATTTGCCGTTAAACTACCTTCTTCATTTATCGTATAAGCATTGTCTTCTGCTACTGGGGCATCATTTACTGGGGTAACTGTAATGTTTTGATTTGCTGTTGATGTGCCTCCGTTTCCATCACTAATTTCATAAGGAAAACTTACTGCTCCGTTATAATCTGCATCTGGTGTAAAAGTAATCACTCCTGCTGCATCTATATTTACAGTCCCGTTAGTTACTGGGATGCTTTGTACTCCTCCTGTTAAAGCTACACTATTTATAGATGTAATACTTAAAGTATCTCCTGTATCTATATCTGTATCTCCTGTTAAAGGAGTTAATGTAACCGTTCCTTCTTCTGCCACTGTATAAGCGTCATCTACTGCTACTGGGGCATCATTTACTGGGGTTACCGTTATATCTAAAGTTGCTGTATCAGTTCCTCCATCTACATCACTAATTGTATAAGTAACTTGTGGTACAGATCCGTTATAATTGGGTTCTGGGGTAAACGTGAAGCTTCCGTCTGTATTTAACGTGATGGTTCCAATAGGGTCTCCTGCATTGTTTGTTAATGCTGTTGGATTTCCTAATGAAATTGCATTTAATATTCCATCTCCATCCGTATCTATGGTTGCTGATGTTACTGTTAATAAACTTCCTTCTGTATCACTATCTACTCCGTTCCCTAAATTATCTGTAATTACATTTCCTGTTGCTGGATTTTCTTCTGTAGTACTTACAGTATCATCTGTAGCAACTGGTGGTGTATTGGTTAATGGTATCGTAATGGTTGCTGGTGTAGCATCCACTGCTCCATCATTGTCTTTTGCTGCCAAATTAAATGTTTGGTCTGCATTGGTTGTTCCA
>CAZZNK010000027.1:11162-11948 GCA_964655585.1 uncultured Flavobacteriaceae bacterium | reverse complement strand
GTCGCTCCTGCACTACTTGACATTCCGCCATCGGTTACATCATCGGTGGTTGGTGGTGTATTGGTTAATGGAATTGTAATGGTTGCTGGTGTAGCATCTACAGATCCATCATTGTCTTTTGCTGCCAAATTAAATGTTTGGTCTGCATTGGTTGTTCCACTTGGATTGAATTTTAATCCTGCTGCTTGTGTTGGGGTTAAGACTTGTCCGTTGGTTACTGCTGTTACACCATCTGCCAATGTTAATGTACCGCCTGTGGTGGGTACATTACTTACTACATATCCTACTACCGTTCCGTCATCATCATTTGAAGTGGGGTCTGCAATGTCTGTAGCTCCTGCACTACTTGACATTCCGCCATCGGTTACATCATCGGTGGTTGGTGGTGTATTGGTTAATGGAATTGTAATGGTTGCTGGTGTAGCATCTACAGATCCATCATTGTCTTTTGCTGCCAAATTAAATGTTTGGTCTGCATTGGTTGTTCCACTTGGATTGAATTTTAATCCTGCTGCTTGTGTTGGGGTTAAAACTTGTCCGTTCGTTACTGCTGTTACGCCATCTGCTAATGTTAATGTACCGCCTGTGGTAGGTACATTACTTACTACATATCCTACTACTGTTCCGTCATCATCATTTGAAGTGGGATCTGCAATGTCTGTCGCTCCTGCACTACTTGACATTCCGCCATCGGTTACATCATCGGTGGTTGGTGCATCATTGATTTCTGTTACACTAATCGTACTTACTGCGGTATTTGAGTTTACATCTCCGTCATTTACTACT
>CAZZNK010000027.1:0-11062 GCA_964655585.1 uncultured Flavobacteriaceae bacterium | reverse complement strand
ACCTGTAGTGTTTGTGGTATCGTTATCATTACTTGCATCTAAGTCTAATACTGGTGCATCATTTACTGCTACTACACTAATCGTACTTACTGCGGTATTTGAGTTTACATCTCCGTCATTTACTACTACATTAATTACTCTATCTGTGGTGTCTGGATTCTCACTCGTGTTTGAAAAAGTGATGGCTTCTATCGCTGCTTCATAATCTGCTAAAGTAGCACTTCCTGTTAAAGTAATAACCCCTGTTGCGGTGTTGTAAGCACTTGCTACTATTCCTGCTGGTAATGTACCGGCCGCTAAAACATCATCTGCTTGATGATTCGTTAAGGTGATCGTTGCACTTTCTATGTTTGTGTCATCTCCATCAGTAATTGAACTGTCAATATCTGCGATACTTACTGCTGTTCCGTTTTCTGTAAACGTATCTTGGAAACCTGTAGTGTTTGTGGTATCGTTATCATTACTTGCATCTAAGTCTAATACTGGTTTTGCTTCTCTATACCCAACCTCTGTAGTATCTGAAAACTCATTGTCTAAGGCAGTTGTTGGTACTGTTACATCTCCATCTGGATCTGCATAACTTGTATTTCTAGCATCGTCTACTCCATCATTATTTACATCTGTTATGGTATCTATAACACCATCATTATTTGCATCTGCAGCTGTTACTTGTGCTGGAGTGTATAACCCTGATTCTGTAATATCGTTAATCCCATCGCCATCTGAGTCTGTG
This sequence comes from uncultured Flavobacteriaceae bacterium, assembly GCA_964655585.1. Classification (GTDB taxonomy): domain Bacteria; phylum Bacteroidota; class Bacteroidia; order Flavobacteriales; family Flavobacteriaceae; genus Polaribacter. The sequence continues at coordinate 10,329 of CAZZNK010000027.1, read as the reverse complement.
TCTAAATAATCTGGTGTGGTATCTCCTGATACACTGTCTGTGTTTACAGGATTTACAAGACCGTAAGGAGGTATACCGTTTGCATTTACATTGTCTCTTACATCACCATCATTAGTTGTATAACCTGCTGTTGCTTGTGCTTCTACCGCATCTGGTATGCCATCATTATCTGAATCTAAATCTAAATAGTTTGGTATGCTATCTGTATCTGCGTTGGCTGGGGTAAGTGCACTACCATTATCTACCGCATCTGCTAAACCATCATTATCTGCATCTGTGGTATTATCATCTCTTTTACCATCATTATTTGTATCTATTGTACTTGCATCTTGACCGCTTTCTATTAAATCTGAAATACCATCGTTGTCTGAATCTAAATCTAAATAATTTGGTATCCCATCATCATCAGTATCAATGGGTGTAATTTCACTACCATTATCTACGGCATCTGCCAAACCATCATTATCTACATCTATAGCATTATCATCTCTTCTCCCATCATTATCTGTATCTATTGCACTTGCGTCTTGACCGCTCTCTATTAAATCTGTAATACCATCACCATCTGCATCTAAATCCATATGGTTTGGTACTCCATCGCCATCTGTATCAAAAGAATCTACAATACCATCTCCATTAAGGTCATTTGCAGGAGTTGTATCCATATAATCATATATCTTATCTCCATCTGCATCTGCATAAGGATCTGACCCTCCAGACTCTTCTGTATTTGGTATACCATCGCCATCTGCATCTAAATCAAAAGGATCTAAAATACCATCATCATCTTGATCGAAGGCAGAAGGTGCTAATGGGCACGCAAAACCATCGTTACTATTTGTTGGTCCTGAATTAATTAAAAATTGTGCTGTGGGTTTTACCGCAGGGTCTGGATCATCTATTTTATCATAATCTGTAATTATATAAATACCGCCAGCATTGTTTGATAGATACAATCTACCCGCATCATCTGAATACGCAGCACCATAAGTGCCATTTGGTAATCCTGTTACTGCTTTTTTCTTTCTTACTTTTGTATCTAAATCCCAATAAGACAATTTACCATTTTTAGCACCAAATAGTCTTCTATAGGTAGTACCACCATTAATATACTTAATAAAAGCAACATCTGCAACGGCATCTGCTGCACCTGTCCATCCCGTTACAGTAACTGTAGATGCAGGGGTTGCTTGACCTGGTGTACCTGCCGCCGTCATAGTATCAATATTACTAATTTTATAAAAGTCTTCAAGACCTACTTTAAACCATAGGTTATTAGCATCATCTACATCACCAGAATAAGAAGTTGTACCTACATTTCCTAAATCTACAATGGTACCATCTCCTAAAATACGAATGATGTGATTTTTAGCTACTGTACCCCCTGACTGATTAACCAAAGCATACATATAATTGTCATTCTGATTGTAACCACCATTATTATACCCGCTTCCATTATTATTTATGGCTGCAGAATAGGTACCTGTTATAGGATTTAAGCTTTTTAACTTACCATTTATAACTTGGTAAAAAAATGTTGGGCAGTCCCAAGCTTGAGCTTGAGTTTTTTGAATGTTAGTAAATACCAACAACAAAAAAGCACTAAAAAAGATGCTTTTTATTTTTAGATTTACAGTATTTTCTTTTAACTTTAAGTAATTATTTTTCATAATTCTTGATTGTTTAATAACCGTTTTTAATACGGTAAAAATAATTTAGTGAAAGCTACCTATTAGTAACATATATCACACATTTATAATTTAGTTTTTATTTATGACACGTTATTTTTTTTTGGTCACAAAATTTAACCACAAAAACCTTCTACTAGGAATCCTAGTAGAAGGTTTTTGTGGTTTTAAATACTTTTAATCATACTAAAATGTTTCTTTTTATTGGTATATAATATTCATCAATAAAAAAATAAATTTTTAGGGGAAACATTTTTATTTTCTGCAAATATACAATTTTTTTTAATAAATCATTAACATATGTTTTTTATTAAACTCAGATACTAACTCAGAACTTATTACAAATAGAGTACATTAACAACTGCCTTATTATTAAATTTTAATTTTCACAAAATCCCTTTTAAATAGCTCTCTCGGCTTTAATTTTTTCGTAAGCAGCTTGTATTTTCTGAAACTTTTCATTTGCTCCTTGTTGGTGTTCTTTTCCTAGACCTTGTAATTTATCTGGATGGTATTTTTTAGCCATTTTTCGATAGGCTTTTTTCACTTCTGTATCTGTGGCAGATTTTGGGATTTCTAAAATTTTATAGGCAGTATTAGAAGCATCATAAAACATTGCTTTTATAGATTCATAATCTCTTTGATTGATGTACAGATAGCCTGCTATTTTTCTTATTTCTTCTACTTCAGATGTGGTTACATGTCCATCTGCTTTGGCAATTCCGAATAAAAAATGAAGTAGTTGTAAACGAGATGCATGTGGCATGTGTTGTCTTATTTGCATACATACTTGACGTGCAGATATTTGTTTTTTAATAATACCGCCAAACAGTTTAAAGGCATGATTTGCACGGGTTTTTCCGTACATCTGTACAAACTGTATCCGTACATAATCTAACTCGCGTTTGTCAACTTTTCCATCAGCTTTAATAACAATAGATGCTAAAACTAATAAACTAATCTCAAAATCGCCAGATTGTGTGTTTACCCTTCTACTGCCTCTTGTTTTATTCTGGTAATCTTCTTGTGAGTTTTTAAGATCATCCAAAGAAAAACCATCTACAAAACTTCCTAAAGCATATCCTATTGCTGCACCAATGGGACCACCTAAAGTAAAGCCTAAACCTGCACCCAACCATTTTGTAAAACTTGCCATTTCTATATATTTTTTAGAATCTCAAAGGTAATAGATTCCATTGTAACTTTAACAACGCTTAGTTACCGATATTTAGACGTTGTTGCTAATTTGAAAAAAAAGAAAAATATTCTTTATTTTTGTGAGTATTTTAAACAAATACTTTACAAAGCAACAAACCCTTTAAATGGGTATTTCCTTTATCAGAAATTAATAAGGTTAAAAATGTACAATGATTTTTGACGTTTATCATTTGGAATTTATAAGTATCTTTGTAGTCGAAATTTAAAACACATATTTATGTATCCAGAAGAATTAGTAAGACCTATGAAAGCAGAATTAGAAACTGCTGGTTTTACATCATTACATACAGCCGAAGAAGTTACAACTGCTTTGGCAAAAGAAGGAACTACATTGGTAGTAGTAAATTCTGTTTGCGGTTGTGCAGCAGGTACTGCAAGACCAGGAGCAATTGTTTCTTTACAAAGCGATAAATCTCCTTTAAATTTAACCACAGTTTTTGCTGGTGTTGATGCTGAAGCAACTAATAAAGCACGCGAATATATGACTCCTTTTCCTCCATCTTCTCCAGCAATTGCGCTGTTTAAAGATGGTAATTTGGTGCATATGTTAGAGCGTCATCATATTGAAGGGAGATCTGCAGAAATGATTGCAGCAAACTTGGCTGGTGCTTACGAAGAGTTCTGTTAATTTTGACGACACTCAGTGACCATAAAAAATACATTTTTAAAATCCTCTTTTTGAGGATTTTTTTATTTTATAGATAGAGTTATCACTTAATAAGTGATAATTTTACTCGAATTAACCTTAATTTTAGATGAAATCTATGATGAATATATCCGAAGAAAAAATAATAAAAAGCACCATTTTATTTGTCAAAAAAATACTGAAAAATGCTGAAGGTGGTCACGATTGGTTTCATATAGAGCGTGTTTATAAAAACGCCAAACTTATTTCAAAAAATGAAGATGTTGACAAATTTATAGTAGCTCTTGGGGCGTTATTACACGATATTGCTGACTCTAAATTCTATAATGGTGATGAGTCTATTGGCCCTAAAATGGCTCGTAATTTTCTTTTTTCTCAAAATGTTAATGATGTTGTAATTGAACATGTTGTAAACATTATCAACCATATTTCTTATAAAAACTCTCTTTCTTCGGATGGTAAAACGTTTACTTCTGCCGAATTAGATGTAATTCAAGATGCTGATAGGTTAGACGCAATTGGCGCTATTGGAATTGCACGTGCTTTTAATTATGGTGGATTTAAAGACAGGCAAATCTACAACCCTTCTACTTTACCGAACTTAAATATGAGTAAAGAGGAATATAAAAAATCTACAGCGCCAACTATCAATCATTTTTATGAAAAACTGTTACTTTTAAAAGATAAAATGAACACCACAACAGGTAGACAACTCGCCGAAGAGAGGCATCTATTTATGGAAAAGTTTTTGGCTCAGTTTTATGATGAATGGAATGGTAAAAAATAAATCCGTACTCAATTATCGATATCTAAAAAAACTATTTAATTTAGTTTTTGTATAAATATTTTTTATACAAAGAGCTTGTTTTAAAACTATTTTAAGGAGTGTAAAAAAATAGTCTTATGGTTTGCTTATTTTAATTATTAAACTTGTTTTAAAGTATCTTATTTTAATTTTATCTAAAAACACTCCTTGTTTTAAAAAAATTATTGAAAATCTGCTTTCCTTTTTTCTAAAAAGGCAGTAGTTCCTTCTTTAAAATCAGATGTACCAAAACAGTTACCAAATTCTTCAATTTCTATATCAAATCCGTTTACACCATCTTCAAAATTAGCATTTACAGCTCTTATTGCCGCACTCATTGCAGTAGATGAATTCCGCATCATTCTACTTGCCATTTTTTCTACCAATGGTAATAATTCTTCTTGAGAAACTACATGATTTACCAAACCCCATTCTTTGGCTTCATTCGCAGAAATCATACCTGCAGTTAAAATCATTTCCATCGCTTTTCCTTTTCCTACCAATTGTGCCAAACGTTGTGTGCCTCCGTATCCAGGAATGACACCTAAAGACACTTCTGGTAATCCCATTTTTGTATTGTCTGAAGCAACTCTAACATGGCAAGACATTGCTAATTCTAAACCTCCACCAAGTGCAAAACCGTTTACAGCGGTAATAACTGGAGTTGCTAAATTTTCTATATAATTGAATAACATCTCTTGCCCGTTAGCAGCTAATGCTGCCCCTTCATCAATAGAAAAATTGGCAAATTCTGAGATGTCTGCTCCTGCAACAAATGCTTTTTCTCCGCTCCCTGTTAAAATGATTACTCGTACGCTTTCATCGTCTTCTAAATTCTCAAAAGCGGTGTGTAATTCCTCTATGGTCGCTTTGTTTAATGCGTTTAATTTTTTGGGTCTATTAATTGTTATTTTTGCTAACCCGTTGCCTTTTTCAATTAAAATATTGTTGTAACTCATTCTTTATGTTTTTGGTAATATTACTGTAAAAACGGTACCTATTTCTTCTTTTGATGTAAATGAAATTGTACCTCCATAAGCTTCTATAATGTTTTTAATCATTGGTAAACCAAGCCCCATTCCGCTAGATTTTGTAGTAAATTTGGGCTCAAAAACCATTTTTTTATCTTCTTCTTTAATCCCTTTTCCGTTATCTGAAACAATAATTTTTACTTGATTTCCTTCGGATATAACTTTTACTTCTATCCTAGAATTTTCTTTATTCTCTATTGCTTGTGATGCATTTTTTACCAAATTGGTTACAATTCTAATCAGCTGTGTTTTATCTAAATTGGCAAATAATTCCTTTTCTTTTGTGATATAATGAATATATTCTTCATTAAAAATATCTAAGGCTAATTTTACCACTTCAATGACGTTTAACTTTTCTCTTTTTTGAGCGGGCATTTTCGCAAAATCAGAAAAGGCAGAGGCAATAGAACTCATTACATCTATTTGCTGAATTAAAGTTTGGCTGTATTCTGCTAATTTCTCTTTGATATTTTTGTCTTCGGGATTAAACTTTCGCTCAAAACTTTGCACCGTTAATCGCATAGGAGTTAGCGGATTTTTAATTTCGTGTGCTACTTGTTTTGCCATTTCTCTCCATGCCTGTTCACGTTCGCTTTTTGCTAATTTTACAGCGCTTTCTTCTAACTCATCAACCATATTATTATAGGCATCAACCAAAATATTTATTTCTGAACTTGCCGATGCCAATGTAATTTTTTCATTCCGTTTGTTTAAACGTGTTTGGTGCATTTTATCGGAAATTGTTTTGATAGAACGTGTAATATAGCTCGATAAAAAATATGCCAAAGCAATGGCGATTAAAAACATAAGTAAATACACCATGACAAGACGAAGCATAAACTCTCTCAATTCTTTTTCTTGTACCGAATTGTCTTGTGCAATTTGCAATTCTAAAATACCTATTCTCTTAAATTTTGGGTCGTTTATATACGTGTACGAAGATTGATATGTAATTCCTTTTTCTGTTTCTGCTTTTAAAATTCTATGGTTTGAATTTTTTGCCAATTCTTTTACAACATCAATAGATAAAGATTTATTATCAACTTTCTCAAAAGCATTTGCAATGGATGATTTTAGTAGTTTCCCACTCATATCATACATAGAAATATTTAATTGATGCACCGTAGAAATCTCATAAATACGCTCTCTAAAAATTTTAGATAAATTTTCTGTGGTTACAAGATAAGTGGTTTTTCGTTTTAGTTCTATTTCTATATTCTGTCTTGTGGCATCTTCTTTACGGCCAAAACGGTTGATATTATACTCTTTTGTTTGCTCATCATATTGATAAATAGTAACCGCAGCAATTAATATAGAGGCGAGTAAAACCAAGAGTATCATTACAATGAAAATTCGTATTCTAAGTGATATGTTTTTAATATTTATCAAATTGTTTTTTTAGATTTATAAAATACAAAAAAATTAGCCTACAATATTTACAATCTTACCAGGAACTACAATTACTTTTTTAGGCGTTCTACCTGCTAATTGTTTGATAGTTCTCTCGTCTTCCATCACTATTTTTTCAATTTCTTCTTTGCTTAATTCTAAAGATAAATCTAAGGTAAAACGCATTTTACCATTGAAAGAAACAGGATAGGTTTTAGAGCTTTCTACCAAATATTTTGGCTCAAACTCAGGAAAAGAAGCAATAGAAATCGATTCTTTATGTCCTAATTTACTCCATAATTCTTCTGCAATATGTGGTGCATACGGAGAAATTAACACCAATAAAGGTTCTAAAATTTCTTTTTTGTTACATTTCAAAGCGGTTAGCTCGTTTACAGCAATCATAAAAGTAGAAACCGATGTATTGAAAGAGAATTTCTCAATGTCTTCTGCTACTTTTTTAATGGTTTTGTGTAAAATTTTCAATTCTTTTGCGGATGCTTTTGTTTCTGAAACCTCAAAATTATCTCCGTTATAATATAGTTTCCATAGTTTTTTTAAGAACGAATGTACTCCTGAAATACCCGAAGTTTTCCAAGGTTTTGATTGTTCTAAAGGCCCTAAAAACATTTCGAACAAACGTAGAGAATCTGCGCCGTATTGCTCACAAATTTCATCAGGGTTTACAACATTGTATTTTGATTTAGACATTTTTTCTACTTCTCTGCCTACTTTATAAACCCCATCCTCTAAAATAAATTCAGCATCTTTAAATTCTGTATTTAACGGATGATTTTTAAATTTCTCAATATCTAATTCATCCGAACTATTTACCAATGAAACATCTGCATGAATAGTAAATATTACTGAAAAATCTAATGAAACTTTGATAATAGAATTTAAATCTTTTTTAGAATATAATTCTGTAAGTTTTTTATTTAAGTTATTAATCTTCTTTTTTATTTCCTTCGATGGTTCATTTGATAAATTATTTATCTCATCAATAACACCTTTTGAAACATAAACGTCAGGTATGCTATTTTTTATATCAATTAAACCTAATTTATTAGAAGCTCCTGAAAACTGACAAGAAACCCTATACACAAAAGCACTCGTCCCTAAAATCATTCCTTGATTTATCAGTTTTTTTGCAAACTCATCAACAGGAACAATACCTTTATCAAACAAGAATTTTTGCCAAAAACGTGCGTATAATAAATGTCCTGTGGCATGTTCAGATCCACCGATGTATAAATCTACTTCTTTCCAATAGTCTAATGATTCTTTAGAAGCAAATTCACCACTATTTGTAGCGTCCATATAACGGTTAAAATACCACGAGCTTCCTGCCCACCCAGGCATGGTGTTTAATTCTAACGGATATACTGTTTTATTTTTTAACTTTTCGTTCGGTACTACTTTCTTAGCACGAGAATCCCACGCCCATTCTGTGGCATTTCCTAACGGCGGTTTCCCGTCTTCAGTAGGTAAATATTTTTCTACTTCGGGCAATACAATTGGCAAGTATTTCTCGTCAATCATTTGTGGCATTCCGTCTTTGTAATATACAGGAAAAGGTTCTCCCCAATACCGTTGTCTGCTAAAAACAGCATCTCGCAAACGGTAATTTATTTTCCCGAAGCCTATTTCTTTTTTCTCTAATTCGTAAATAATGGTTTTCATGGCTTTTTTGTAAGTCAAACCATTTAGAAAATCAGAATTTGTAAGTTTAGCACCTCCTTTATCTTCAAAAGCTTTTTCTGAAATATCTATATTTTCAAAAATATTAGGAATCTCAATATCAAAATGTTTCGCAAAATCATAATCACGCTGATCTCCGCAAGGAACTGCCATAACTGCTCCTGTTCCGTAGCTTGCTAACACATAATCTCCAATCCAAATTTGTATTTTTTCTCCCGTAAACGGATGTTTTGCATAGGCGCCTGTAAATACTCCTGATATGGTTTTTACATCTGCCATTCTATCTCTTTCAGAACGTTTTGTTGTGGCTTTTATGTAGGCGTTTACTTTGTCTTTTTGTGCGTCAGTAACAATTTTAGACACCAACTCGTGTTCTGGTGCCAGTGTCATAAAAGACACACCAAAAATGGTGTCAGGACGAGTTGTGAAAACATCAATTTTGTAATTATTTTCTATATTTTCTTCAACCTTATTTTCTTTTGATTTTTCAATAGGCTTTGAAAATTGTATGGCTGTATTTATTTTAGAAACAACCTCTAATACATTTTCTAAAACCTCTTTATTTGTAAAACGAATTACATGAAATCCTTCGTTTTTAAAATATATATCTCTTTTTACTTCATCTTCTTTACCTGAAAACTCAACAATAATATTTTTTGCCAAACACACATAATCAACTAAATAAGAACCTATTGTGTATTTTTTTCTAAATTTTGAGGCTCCTTTTTTATTTTTTAATTCATCCCAAAGGGTTGCTGCTGCTTTTGATAAATTTAAACGCAATTCCTTTAAAACTTCCAATTCTTTATAAGATAAATTTACGGCACTTTTACCTTTTACCTTTTGACTTTCAACTTCAAAGGAAACCATTGCTCCTTGACTTCTACCGATCCAATTGGTTTGAGAATCTTTTAAGGGTTGTGGCCAATCAATTTTTTCTAATCCGTCTAACAAACGTTGTGCATAGGCAGAAATACGCATAGACCATTGTGTCATTTTTTTCTGAACTACTGGGTGCCCGCCACGTTCTGAAACTCCGTTTACAATTTCGTCATTTGCCAATACAGTTCCTAAAGCAGGACACCAGTTTACATCCGTATCTGACAAATAGGTTAATCGGTATTTTAATAAAATTTCTTCTTGTGCTGTTTTTGTAAATCCTTTCCAATCATCCGAAGAAAAAACAGGAATATCATCGTCTGAAACAGCATTTATAGTTGCATTTCCAGATTTTTTAAATACCGCAATTAATGTTTTAATATCTTCTGCTTTGTCAGTATCCTTATTATACCACGAGTTGAATAGTTGGATAAAAATCCACTGTGTCCATTTGTAATAATTTGGGTCTGAAGTTCTCACTTCACGAGACCAATCGAAAGAAAACCCAATACTGTCTAACTGCTTTCTATACGTTTTTATGTTGGTTTCTGTAGTAATTGCAGGGTGCTGCCCTGTTTGAATTGCATATTGTTCTGCAGGCAACCCAAAAGAATCATACCCTTGCGGATGTAGTACATTAAAGCCTTTATGACGTTTGTAACGTGCATAGATATCTGAAGCAATATATCCTAATGGATGCCCAACATGTAAACCCGCCCCACTTGGGTACGGAAACATGTCTAGTACATAATATTTGGGTTTGTCTGAGTTATTACTGGCTTTAAAGGTTTGGTTTTCTGCCCAAAACTGTTGCCATTTTTTTTCTATTTCCTGAGGATTATATTGCATGCTGTTTCTTTTATAAGGATGCAAATTTACGCTTATTCTATGGAAGTAGAAAAAGAAAAGCCTTACAGGTCAGGGCAAACTCACACTTTTTCAAGTTGTTTTTCACAATAATTAATTGATTAA
>CAZZNK010000026.1:0-26731 GCA_964655585.1 uncultured Flavobacteriaceae bacterium | reverse complement strand
GATGTTGCCATTACTAAAGAGTCTCCAAATTATAGTAGAAGATAATTTTAGGAATACATTTTTGTGACTGTTACAATTTTTTGAATTGCTTTTTTTACTTTTTTAGGAGAAGTCGCTATATTTATACGCATAAATAAAGCACCTTCTCTTCCAAACCAATGACCAGCATTCATAGCTATTTTTGTATGCTTTGTAAGGTAGTTAAACATCTCTTTTGTGTCAGGAAAACAGTCTCTAAAATCTAACCAAACTAGATAGGTACCTTCTGGTTTTATGAGTTTTATATCACTATCAAGCAATGTGTTTTCTATAATTTTCACATTGTTTTCTATTGTTTTTAGGAGTTCTTTTAACCATTTGTCTCCTTTCTTATATGCAGTTTCTAAGGCAATTCTATTGAGTGCATTTGTGCTTCCTAAATTGTATTTTTTTAAAATAGATGTAATTGAATTTCTAATTTCATCATCGGGTATTATGATCATAGCATCAGTAATACTACAAAGATTAAACGTTTTTGCTTCTGATGTACAGACAATTATTTTATGCCATTTTTTTGTATAATGCAACAGAGAAGTAAATTGATGATCAAACAAAATAATGTCTTTGTGAATTTCATCAGAAACTAAAAGGATGTTATTTTCCTTACAAATAGATACAATTTTGTCTAACTCCTCTTTTTTCCAAACTCTCCCCACAGGATTATGAGGGTTACAAAGAATCATTATTTTATTATTTTCTAATTGCGCTTTTTTCTCTAAATCTTTAAAATCTATTTTATAGTTATTGCCTTCTAATTTTAACGGATTTGTAATGATTCTCCGTTGTAATTTTCTAATAACACTTTTAAACTCCATAAAAACAGGAGGTTGTATGATGATTCCTTCTTTTTCTTTGCTATATTTTTCAATAATTATTGCTAAAGAAGAGGTAATACTTGGGGCATAAACTATTTGTTCTTTTTGTAAGTTGAGTTGGTATTTTTTTTGATACCATTTTTTTTGAGCGATAAAAAAGGAATCTGGTTTGTATTCATATCCAAATCCTGAATGGGTAATCCTTTTTTTAAGTGCTTTTTGTATCGGTTTGGCAATTTCAAAATCCATATCTGCAACCCACATTGGCAGTAGTTTTTCATTACCAAAGACTGATAATAATGCTGCTGGATTCGATTTAGAGAGCGGTAATTTAGAGCGTTTTGTGTTAAGTTTCATCTTTCAAAAAAGTTTTGCTTTTGTGAAGATAGATTTTTTATAGAGTAAATCAAATTAAAAACAAAAAAAGGAGAAGCATTTTGCTTCTCCTTTTCAATTTTTTAAGGTGTAAAAAGTTATTTCTTTTCTGCTATTTTAATACCTAATTTGTTTAGTACCAATTTGGTAATATCAAATTTATCATCAAGATATGCAAATTGATTTCCTGTAGTAGTTAAAATTTGTGTAAATCCGTTTGCAACAGCAACTTCTTTAATTACATTTTTTAGTTTATTATACAAAGGACGCATTACTTCGTCTCTTTTTAATTGCATTAATTGATTTCCGTTTTGTTTAAATTTCTGTAACTCTTGTTCTAAACCTAGAAGTGTATTTACCATTGTTTTTTTTATTTCTTTAGACAATGTTTTTTCATCTTTTTTATACGCATCTACTTTAGTTTGGTAAGATTTGTATTTAATTTGAAAAGAAGAATCTAATCTTTTTCCATATTTCTCAACCAATTTAGATACTTTTATAAGTTCTGGCATTTTGCCAATAATATAATCGCTATCAATGGTTCCAACTTTTGTTTGTGCATTTGCAAAACTGATAAAAAGGATTGCAGTAAATAATATAATTTTTGATTTCATTTTGTTAAATTTTTACCGTACAAATATACTAAAGTAAGAGAGTTATAGGAGTTTGTTTCGCTAAAAAAGAGTTAAATTTTTGAAGAAATTATATCAATAATGGTTTTTGTAGCTGTTTTAAAATCAAACCAAAGTGTTTCAGTATCTTTTTTAAACCATGTAATTTGTCGTTTTGCAAAACGTCTTGTATTTTTTTTGATTTCTGAAATAGCAAATTCTTTGGTAAAATCGCCATCAAAATAAGAGAATAGCTCTCTGTATCCTACGGTTTGTAAGGCATTTAATTTTTTATGAGGATATAATTCTTTAGCCTCTTCTAACAAACCATTTTGTATCATAATATCTACTCGTTGGTTAATTCTGTTGTAGATAATTTCTCTATCTGCAGTCAATCCTATTTTTATGGAGTTGAAATTTCGTGGTGCTTTTGGTTTGTTTTTAAATGATGCGTACGTTTTTTTTGTTCCGATACAAATTTCTAAAGCTCTAATAACTCGTTTCGGGTTGTCTATTTTAATAGTGTTGTACGTTTCTATATCTAATTCCTTGAGTTGATTTTGTAAAGATTCTAAGCCTTTTTCTGCTAATTGCTGATTTAAATGTTCTCTAATTTCTGGTGATACTTTAGGGAAATAATCCAACCCTTTTAATACTGCATCAACGTATAAACCGCTTCCGCCAACCATAATAACAACATTGTTTTTTTGAAAAAGAGTCTCTAATTTCTTTAGTGTATCTTTTTCAAATTGACCAACGTTATATGCATCAAAAATAGATCTATTTTGTATAAAATGATGTTTTGCAGCGTGCAGCTCATCATCCGAAGGAACAGCAGTACCAATGGTCATTTCTTTATAAAACTGACGAGAATCGCAAGATATAATTTCTGTATTAAAATGGTTTGCTAATTGAATACTCAACGCTGTTTTTCCGATAGCAGTAGGACCAATAATGGTTATTAAAGTGTTTTGAGTTTTTGGCATTTAGTTGAGTTTACTGCCACAGTGATGGCAAAAATCTGCATTGTCTTGATGACTGTCTTCTAAACAATTGTTACAAGATTGGGTGTTGGTGCTTATATTGTTAGATTTTACCATTTCAGAACTTACAATCCCTGTTGGGATAGCGATAATTCCGTACCCTAAAATCATAATAATACTTGCAATAAATTGCCCAAAAGGGGTGTGTGGTGCAATGTCTCCGTAGCCAACAGTTGTTAGTGTTACAACTGCCCAATAAACACTTCTTGGTATGCTTGTAAAGCCATTTTCTCCACCTTCAATCATATACATTATGGTTCCTAAAATAACACAGAGAATTAATACAAAAAATAAAAAAACAGCAATTTTTGCTTTACTTGCTTTTAAGGCTTTCATAAAATTATCTGATTCGCCAATATAACGACCCAATTTTAAAATTCTAAAAACTCTTAATAAACGTAAGGCTCTTAAGGCTAGTAAACTGTGAGTTCCTGTAAGGTGTAGGGCTAAATATTTTGGTATTGTAGAGAGTAAATCTATGATTCCGTAAAAACTGAAAATGTATTTTGTTGGTTTGTTTATGGATATAACTCTAAGAATGTATTCTATTGAAAATAAGAGTGTTATAATCCATTCTCCGTAATTTAGAAATTCTGAATATTGTTTTTGAATGCTTTCTACACTTTCTAACATTACCAAAATAATACTTGCTATAATGGCTATTAGTAAAATAACATCAAATAGTTTTCCTGCCTTGGTATCTGCTTCGTAAATTACTTCATGAAGTTTGTGTTTCCAACCTTTATTTTTGTGATTTTTGGTAATCAAAAAGTATCGTTTTTAGTACTACAATACTACAACTAAAATTTGATAAAAAGAAAACCCCAAAACCTTTTAAAAGTTTCAGGGTCATAGTAAAAACATTGGGGGATATTTATTTTTTTTTGATAAATATAAAGTCACCACCCTCATCACCAATTCCGTAAATGGTTCCGTATTGAGGCGTGTTTGGACTGTTATTCATTACAGGCTCTTCTATATTATCGAATAATTTTCTTGCCGGTAAATATTTGTTTTGATTGTTATTTAATCTTTTTAATAAATATTTTAAGAAGACACTTTTGTTAGGTACTGTTTTTAGAGTTCCGCTTGTAATGGCTTTTTTACTTGGGAGCTCATACTTTTTTTGTATAGATTTAGGAGCTTTTTTAAAGGATCTATGTTTAAAAATACTTCCGCTAAAACAAGCATCAGAAATTAATAAGGTATGTTTCGATTTTATGCTTTTTAAGTAATCTACTACCTGTGTGTTGCTAATTAAATTCAGTTCATACTCCATATCTGCATCCGAAGGTAACCAATGTCCTATTTCATTTTTTTTATCATAAACTCCATGACCAGCATAGAAAATTAAGACATTGTCATTACTAGTAACTTTCTGTTTTAATTTATAAAACTCTTTCATTATTTGGTTTGCAGTGGGACTATTATTTAATATAACAACGTTTTCTCTCTTAAAATTGTATTTATTAATTAGTACATTTCCTAAATCTTGTGCATCTTTTTTTGGCATCCCTTCTAAATTAGGAATTGCACTATCACCGTAATCGCTAATTCCTATTAATAATGCGTAATATTTACCAAACCCGATGTCTAAATTATCATCATTATTATTTACCACCACCACATCATCATTATTTACATTTGGTGATTTACGTTTTATGGTAAATGTTTTGGTTGATGATTTTTGTTTGATGTCAGTTGCTGTTACAATGAGTTTATTAGTCCCGAATTTAAGCGGTACGTTTGCGCTAAAAGTTCCGTCTTCAGCAACATGAGCTTCAATTCCGTTGATACTCACTTCGTAAATGCCATCTTTGTCGGTTGCCTTTCCTCTAACTAGTATCTTTTTAGTTTTTACAATTTTAAAGCCTCTTTTTGCCTCTACATTTGGCGATGTAATAGCGATAACTGGAGGATTATTAAAACTACTAGATTGGTATTTGATGTTTAAATAATCTACTGCAATTTTTTGATTGTAAAAAACGGTGTACCCAAATTTATTTCCAAAAAATCGACCAAATTCATACTCGTTTACATACTGATTGTTGATGTAAAAACGAAGTAAATTACCTGATTTTACAATTTTAATTTTGTTAGTACTTCCAATGTTTTTATTGATTGCAGATGATTCTGTGAACGGAATTAATTTATGATACTTGTCATTATCAAATTTTCGCAACATATAATCTCCGCTATTAGAAATTAAAAAAGAGTATTCGTTTGATGAGTTTTTTCTACCAAAAGTAATACCATATAAACCTGCATTAGCACTTCTTACTTTGCTCAAAGAGGTTTCTATAATAAAATCTTTATTGGTATTTATGTCAATATTTCTACTTACAAAAATCCCTCCTTTTTGTTTTTTGTCAATAAGTAATTTTCCGTTTGCTATAGCGGCAGAGTAAGATTCTGAATCTTCCATAATCCACCCGTTAGTGTTTGAGGTAAAGTTTTCAAATAATGGTGCGCTTATTGTTTTAGTAGTTACAACATTATTGTTAGATTTTTTTAAATAGTTTACAGTTAGATAGTCAATAGCAATTTCTTGCCTATTAAAAACTACATAGCCAATTTTATCTCCATGAAATGGCTCAAAATCCATTTGATTTACATAGCTATTATTAATGTAAAACTTGTACTTTTCTCCTTGTTTGCGTATTTTTAAAGTATTAGAAGCACCGTTGCCAGTATTTATATAGCTAGATTTTGTCCAACTAATAATTTTTTCTTCATCACCTTTTTTCTTTCTTACAACTTTATAATATCCTGCAGAAGAGATATAAAAACGAAAACTATTATTGTCTTTTTTACCCCATAAAATTCCGTATGCATAATTAGTGACACCGCTAATTTTATCAATTTTAGTTTCTATTTCAAAATCTCTTGAATCATTAAAATATTTACTCAAGTAGGTGGCGTATCCGCCTTTATCTGGTTTATGTTTAAAATAATATTTACCGTATTTAACACTGTATTTAGTGTTTTCATTGTTATTTACTAACCATTCATTATCATTATTACTAAATTGTTCATTAATTATTAAATCACCTCTTGTTGTGTTATTGTTTACAAGGATATTGTTGGTATTTGGTTTTTCATCTGTATAAGAAATACTTAAATAATCAATAGCAATTTTTTGTCTTTCAAAGACAATAAACCCAATTCTATTTCCATAAAAATCTTCAAAATTTTTAGAAAAGAGGTACTCATCATTAATATAAAATTTTAAACGATTGCCTTCTTTTAGAATTGTTAAGGTATTGGTTGCGTAATTCCCTTTTTTGATAGCACTCGATTTTGTCCAACCTTTTATAGCTGTAAAATCTCCGTTTTTATATTTATCGATAGAGTAGGAGCCACTTGCAGTAATAGTAAATTGATTTTGATTACTAGCATCTTCTCGCCCCCAAATAAGACCAAATCCGTTATCTTTAATACCGCTAATTTTTTCAATCTTGGCTTCAATTTTAAAATTTCTATTGGTATTTATAAATTTATTTAATGTGCTAGACCAACCTTTTTTATCTCTTTTATGAGAAAAATAATACTTGCTGTTTTTTATTTTTAACTCAATATCATCAGTATTACTAATAGCCCATTGATTTCTGTTAGAGTAAAAACTATCGTACATAACAGTCTTACTAACTGTTTTTTTAGAGTTAGAATTATATTTTACTCTAATATAATCAATAGCAATTTTTTGCTCTCTATATACCAGAATACCAACTCTTTTACCAATAAAAGGCGTAAAGTTTTTTCTAAAAACTTGGTCTCCGTTTACATAAAAATAGAGTGTATTACCACTTTTTTTAATTTTAAATTTATTAGAAGCGTAGTTTCCTTTGTTAATACTAGAAGATTCTGTCCATTTTTTCAGGTTTTCAAAATCACCATTTTTAGAGTTACTAACTCTAAAATATCCGTTAGAGCTTATAGAAAATTGCGACATATTGTCATTGTCTTTTCTGTTAAACATAATTCCAAAGGCATAATTATCTACTCCAGATATTTTTTGAATAGAAGTTTCGATTTCAAAATCTCTAGAAAAATCAATATCTAATTCTTCGGTAGAAACAGACCAAGAACCTTTTTCTCTTTTATGAGAAAAATAATATTTTCCGTTAGATATTTTAAGCTCTCTTTTTTCACTGTTTCCAGATGGCCATGTTCCTTTGCTAGAAAAATCATCATTAAAAATATAGGATGATTGTGCAGAAACTGCAGATACAGATAACAATAGAAGTATTATAAAAATGTTTTTTAGAGTTTTCATAATAGTTGTTTTTTATTGGTGATTCATTTCTATAAAAATAGGAATTACTTTTGCGGATGATTTATTCGATGATGCTGAAAAGCTAACTTTATTATTGCTAAAGGTTATATCATTTCCCTTAAACATTTTGTATTGTACTGCCTTTTTAATTCGTGAAACAAAATCGCCAGAACCGTATTTAGCTTTACTGATAATACTGTTAATATCTAATTTTTCTTTACTATATAATACACATAAAATATCTCTTCCCGGTTTGTTATCAAACTCTATAAAGTAATCTTCGTTTGGTAATGCAATTTCACTATTGGTGTAGTTAAAGAAAGCACTAAAACCATCAAAAGGATATAGTTTATCAACAGATTTATCTGCAGAACCATAACCGATTAAATATACATAACCACGTTGTTTGCTTTTTAAGTAGATTCTAAATTGAGTTCCTGATGTGTAAGAATTGGTAACTTTATAAGTGGTTTTTGTAGCTTTTACTACGTTAAAACCTCTTTTAGCACCGCTAGACAATGTAATAGGCATGTCTTTACCATTGCCTAGTTGTATTCTAAGTTCCCCGCCTAATTTATTTGATAAGTTATTATTATTATTATTATTATTATTATTATTATTATTATTTACATTTGGACTCCCCGTTTTATCAATTAAAACATAAGCAGTTTTGGTTTGTTTTTTAAAATCGCTGTATTTTACCCAAATAAACCCTTTGTTTCCCCAGTAAGTTCCCCAAGAATTCATTATTTCAAATGCACCGCCATACTTAGTATCATCATACCCCACAACAACCATAGCATGTCCACCAGGTTTTTTTACATGAATTCCGCTCCAAGCACCTTTGGCTTTATAAAAAGTACTAGATACTTGCATACCAATAACTACAGGGTTTTTGTTTGCAATGGCTTTTTTTACTTTGCTTACTAAATTATACGGATTGTCCCAACGTGCTAACCTTTCAAAAGTTAAAATTTTATTCTTTTTTGCTAATTGATATCCGTAGCTAGAAGGTTTTGTAATACAATTTTTAGAGTTGTAAGTAAAATCTTTGTATCGTAAAATTCCGTAAGTATTCATTAATTTCATTGCATCAGAAATATAAGACCCTCTTTTACAATAAGTATCTCCTTTTGTTTTTATTAAATTATAGACAAAAGCAGGAGAAAACGTGTTTTGATTGATTTTTGTTGTGTTGAAATTCCATTCATTTTTAATAGCATAAGCAATGGTTCTTGCCCCATAACCACTTGCCCAACCAACGCAAGATGGCTGTTGCCCTTGGTTACCTGGTGTAGGACAATATCCTTTGAGACTAAAGTTTTTTGGAAGTCTGGTAAAATTTCGAGATAGAATAGGTACTGTTTGTTGAACTGCTTCGTACTTTTCTTGACTAAATTCTAAACCTGTAACATATTCTTGAGAGAAAAGAATAGTAGTTGTTGTAATTAAAAATAAAATAAGAACTAATTTTTTCATCTGGTTGTGTTTTTTGAGTTACTTCGACAAAAATCTGTATAAATATAGAAAAAAAAAATACGGCATTTGCCGTATTTTTAATAAAAATTGTTTTAACAAATTTATTGTCAGTATCTTATAATTTTAAAAACACTATTCTTTTCTAAGTAATTTTTTACAATTGCTTTTGCTAAATTTTTATTTTGGATAGGAGTAAGCGTAGATTTTAGAATATCTATTTGATGCTCTTGGAACGCTAAATTTGTGAATCCGTAGCCAAAAACAACATCGTTTTCTATAAGAATTACACTGTGTTCTTCGATGGTTCTGCCTTTATCAACTAAAATTAAATTATTGTGATGAAATGGTAAAACAGTAAGATTCCTTTTTCTTTTGATAATGTTATATTTAGGTTTTAAAATATCTAGTTCTAAAAAATATTTTAACCGAGTAAATAATCCATTTCCTGTTTCTTCGTAACTGATTGATGCAATAAGTTCTTGAATCTTTTCAGCTCTCTTTGTCGTTTTTAAAAATAAGGTGTTAATTTCTTTTTTTATGTTTTTCGCTCTTCCAAGGTAAATTATTTTACCAGCTTCATTGTGTAAGTAGAAAACACCGAAAGTAGTAGGGATATCTTCTAAAAGAGCTGCTAATTTTTTGGTAATATTTCTATTGTCAAAAAACTTAGTAGATTGTTCTAAAATAGTTTTAGTGGTATCTTTTTCTAGTAATATTTTAAAAAGTTGAACGGTTGCTAAGGCATCACCATTTGCACGGTGCCTATCACTCATTGGGATGCCAATAGTTTTACACAGTTTTCCTAAACTATACGATGGCAAATCAGGAATTAATTTTTTACTCAATTCAACTGTACAGAGTGTATTCATTTTAAAATCATAGCCAAGTCTATTGAATTCTGTTCGTAAAATACGATAATCAAAACTTGTATTGTGGGCAACTAAAATACAATCTTTGGTAATTTCTATAATACGCTTTGCAACCTCGTAGAATTTAGGAGCATTGCGTAACATTTTATTGTTAATTCCTGTAAGGTTTACCACAAATGGTTGAATTTCTTTTTCAGGATTTACCAAACTAATAAATGAGTCAACAACAGTATGTCCGTCAAATTTATGAATAGCAATTTCTGTAATTCCTTCTTCATTAAATTTACCACCAGTAGTTTCTATGTCTAATATTGCGTACAATTTTTTCTTTTGATTGATGTGTGTAAAGTTATACTATATAATTTCTTGCGCCAAAAATAGCACTTCCAACGCGTATCATTGTGCTACCATTTTTAATGGCTAATTGGTAATCTCCGCTCATTCCCATAGATAAAGTTGTGAGTTTTGAGTTTTGAGTTTTGAGTGAATCAAAAAACAATTTTAAAGAAGAAAATTCTTCAGCCAATTGCTCTTGATTATCGGTAAATGTTGCCATTCCCATCAACCCAACAATGTTAATGTTTTTTAAATCTAAAAAGGCATCCGAAGCTAATATTGTAGCTATTTCATTAAAAGGAAGTCCGAATTTGGTATCTTCTTTAGCAATACTGGCTTGCAATAAACAGTTGATAACTCTATCGTGCTTTTTTGCTTGTTTATTGATTTCTTTTAGTGTTTTAAAACTATCTACTCCGTGAATTAGGTTGACAAAATGTGCCATATACTTCACTTTATTTCGCTGTAAATGGCCAATCATATGCCATTCGATATCTTTTGGTAACGCATCGTATTTTGTAATCATTTCTTGAATTTTATTTTCTCCAAAAATCCGCTGACCAGCATTATAGGCTTCTTTGATGTCAGCAATGGGTTTTGTTTTAGAAACAGCAACTAAGGTTACTTTTTTTGAAACATTTTTTAATACAGTTTGTAGAGAATCTTTAATTCTAATCATTTTTTATGGACTTCAGTCTTTGTTTTGAGTTTATTGTTGGTCTATTATTTAGTGTTTTTGTTTTTTAGAATATTCTGTTTTCTTATAAATATATTCAATTAAAAAGCAAAATAGCAGTATTCCTACTGCAATTATAACACCTGTTTTATTGGATGAGTATTGTTGAATTATCAATACAATTGTAGCAGTTAAACATAGTAAAAAACCAATTAATGGAATACTCTTATTTCCTTTAATTTCCTTTGATAATTTAAATCCAACATAATTTACCATTGCAAAAATTAATAAAAAACCAACGCTTCCTGCGGTCGAAATACTTTCTAAATGCAATGTGTTTGCAATGATCAAGGTCATAACTGCTGTGATAAGTAAACCTATTGGTTGATTCCATAATTTACTTGTTAATTGGTGTGGTAATTCATCATCTTTTGCTATTTCATAACTTACTCGACTTCCTCCATACAAAGAAGCATTTATAGCAGAAAAAGTAGAAATAAGTGCTGCAATTGTAATAATTGTAAATCCAATTTTTCCAAGCATAGGTTTTGCTGCTTCTGCTAATACATAATCTTGAGCAGTTGCTATTTTATTAAAAGGTAAAGAGCCAACCGTAATAATTGCAATAATTACATATAAAATGATAACAAATATGACTGAATAATAATATGCTTTTGGAATATTGACTTTTGGGTTTTCAATATCAGGTGCTACATTTGCTATTAATTCAAAACCTTCATAAGCAACAAAAATCACCATACCTGCAGTTATAAGCCTAAGAGGTGTTTCCCAATTGCTAATTGCTAATTGACTTAAATTAGAATTGCCAAATAAACCATAACCACCAATAAAAACAAATGATATTAAAATAATTAATTTAATAATTACTGCATAAGATTCAATTTTTCCAACAACCTTTATACTGTAATAATTTATTGCTGTTGCAAAAATAATGATTGCACTTAAATATATATGAGAATCTATAATCTTATTATTAGTGATTTGAAATAAATTTGGTGCGTAAGAACCAAAAGCAGATGCGTAAAGAGAAAGCATTATAATATAACTAACCCATAGTAAATTATTAATTCCGCCACTAAAAACACCTTTTCCAAAACCTTGATTAATGAATTTCACTGTGCCTCCTCTTTCAGGGAATGTAAGAGATAGTTTTACATAGCTATAAGATGTGATAAGAGCAATTATTCCTGCAATTAAAAACGAAATTGGTGTACCTCCTTTTGCTAAAGCGACTGCTAACCCTAAAACTGCAAAAATTCCGCCACCAACCATTCCTCCAATACCTATGGACATGGCTTCTTTCAGTCCTATTTTTTTCGATTTCATATTCTCTATCAAGATTTTGCTTTAATACTACACATTTTTTTTAAATTCTTAAAATTCATAAATAGTTAACCCGCTTCTTAATTTTGGTTGAATATAAGTGCTTTTGGGAGGCATTTGTAAGCCTTGATTAGCAATTTCTTTCAATTCATCAATATTTACTGGGAGCAATCCAAACGAAACTTTAAAACTGCCATCATCTACTTTTGTTTTTAAAAGAAGGCTATCTTTTTTCATGTTTTTATAAGAAACTCGATTGTTATTTCTAATATCGTTAATGCCCAAAATAGGTTTTAAAACTGTTTTGTATAAAATTTCAGTATCTAATTTACTTAACGCATCGTTAAAATGATAGAGAGATTTTCTTAAATAGAGTGAATAGAATTCGCCATTTAAGTACATGCTAAAATGATGCTTTTTTGTTGGTTGATAAAACTCTTGCCCGTGGTTTTCTATTCTAAAACTTGCATCGAGTTCCATTAAAAACTCATCAGCAGACAAGTTGTTTAAATCGGTTATAAATCGATTAAACTCAGAGATTTTTAAATTGCTTTCAGGAATCAAATAACTCATAAAAAAATTATAATCTTCATTCCCTGTATGATTCGGATTTTCTTTTGCAGAGTTTTGTGCTAATAAACAAGATGAAGCAGATCGATGATGTCCATCAGCAATGTACAATGCGTCCATTTTTTTGAAGGCATTTGTAATTTTAGTTACATCATTTTCATCATCAATAACCCAAAGGAGATGAGACACTTTGTCGGCTGCAGTAAACTCATATTCAGCTCTTTGATGTTTGTATTTCTCTAAAACTGTATTCAATTCATCGTCATCAGGAAAAGTAAGTAACACAGGTTCTGCATTAAACCCCGTATTTTTAAGGTAGGTTTCAAAAAGAATTTCTCTTTTTTCAATAGTTCCTTCGTGTTTTTTTATCACATTATTTCGATAATCTTCTGCTGCTGCTGCTGCGATAATTCCACAAAAAGTTTGCTCTTCATTTGTTTTTTGATACATATAAAAAGCAGGTTTTTTATCTTGTGTAAAAAAACCTTCTTCTTTAAATTCTAAATATCGATTGTGTACCAATTTAAAGCGTTGTTCTCCAGAGATTTCTTTGTTATATTTGTACCCAGGATGTATAATGTGCAAGAAAGTATATGGGTTGAAATCTAACTTAGATTGCAGTTTTTTTTCGGAATATACATCGTGAGATTTCGAGGAAACCAAGGCAACTTTGTCTCTAGTTGCTCTTACTGCTCTAAAAGGTTTTACTATTGCCATTTTATTTATCATTCCTGTAAAAGCAGGAATCTTTTTAAATTAAAATTGATGTTTTTTAGACTTCTGCTTTTGCAGAAATGACAATTAAACTATTCTTTTAAAAGTGCTATAATTTGTGTTGCCAATTCTGTACCAATTCTGTCTTGTGCTTCTTTTGTTGCTGCACCAATATGTGGTGTTAAAGAAATTTCAGGATTCATTAATAATTGCATTTCTGGAGTTGGTTCATTTTCAAAAACGTCTAAAGCAGCATATTTCACTTTTTTATTTTCGATAGCATTTATCAACGCAATTTCATCAATAACACCGCCACGAGCAGCATTAATTACACCAACACCATTTTTCATGTTCTTAAATTGTGCTTCTCCAATAATGTAGTTTTTTTGTGCAGGAACGTGTAAAGAAATAAAATCAGCAGTTTTTAGTAATTCATCCATAGGAATAGTTTCTATTTTAAAAGAAACTGATTGTCCATCAAAAAACGGAAGAGTAATGGTTGCTTTGTCCATAAAAGCATCCGTAGCAATCACTTTCATACCAACACCTAACGCTATTTTTGCTGTTTCTTGACCGATGCGCCCAAAACCAATAATTCCCATTGTTTTTCCTCGTAGTTCTACACCACCAGCAAATTGTTTTTTCAAATCTTTAAAACGAGAGTCTCCTTCTAAAGGCATCTCTCTATTAGATTGATGTAAAAAACGTACCATTCCGTATAAATGCCCAAATACTAATTCTGCGACAGAACTGGATGAGGCTGCAGGGGTATTGATAACGTGTAAACCTTGGTCTTTGGCATATTGTACATCAATATTATCCATCCCAACGCCTCCACGTCCAATTAATTTTATACTCGGACAAGCATCAATCAATTCTTGTCGAACTTGAGTGGCACTTCGTACTAAAATAGCATCGATATTTTGCTCATTGATGTAGTTTTCTAATTGGTTTTGAGCCACTTTTGTAGTGATTACTTCAAAACCTCCTTTTTCTAGAGCGTCAATTCCGCTTTGTGATATTCCGTCGTTTGCTAATACTTTCATCTTTTATTGTTATAATATCATTGCGAGGTATGAAGTAATCTTTATTGAAGATTTTTTTACACCTCGAAATGACGTTTTTTTATTGTTTTTTTTCTAATTCTTGCATTACATCAACCAAAACCTGTACACTGTATAATGGTAATGCATTATACATACTTGCTCTGTAACCACCAACACTTCTGTGTCCGTTTAATCCGTTAATTCCTGCATCCTTCCACATGGTATCAAAAGTTTCAGTCAAAGAAGCATCAGTCAATACAAAAGTTGCATTCATATTACTTCTATCTTCTTTTGCTACAATACCTTTAAATAAAGGGTTTCTATCGATTTCATTGTATAGTAAATCAGCTTTTTGATTGTTCACTTTTTCAATAAAAAGAATCCCACCTAAATCTTTTAACCATTGTAATGTTAACATCGAAACATATACTGGGAAAACAGCGGGTGTGTTAAACATACTCTCTTTGTCTATATGGATTTTATAATCTAACATAGATGGGATTACACGATCTACTTTTCCTAAAAGGTCTTCTTTGATAATCACCAAAGTTGCACCTGCGGGTCCCATGTTTTTTTGAGCACCAGCATAAATTAAATCGAATTTAGTAAAATCTAATTGACGTGAAAAAATATCTGAACTCATGTCACAAATCATAGGTACATTAGTTTCTGGAAATACTTTCATCTGAGTTCCAGAAATAGTATTGTTACTTGTGCAATGAAAAAAATCTACATCTGTTGGTATTTCGTATCCTTTAGGAATGTAAGAGAAATTTTTATCTTTTGATGAAGCAATTTCTATCACATCTCCAAATAATTTAGCTTCTTTAATGGCTTTGTTACTCCAAGTACCCGTATTTAAATAGGCTGCTTTTTTATGAAGTAAATTATAGGCAACCATTAAAAACTGTGTGCTTGCACCCCCTTGTAAAAATAAAGCTTGATAGCCTTTGTTTTCTAAACCTAATAATTCTAAAGCTAAACTTTTAGCTTTTTCCATAACAGTCACAAAAGGTTTGCTTCTGTGCGATATTTCTATCAACGAAAGATTATCATCATTAAAATTAAGAATTGCTTCCGATGCTTTTTGCAATACCTCTTGAGGTAAAATACAAGGGCCTGCGCTAAAATTATGTTTTTTCATTGTTGTGTTATTTGTTAATTACAAAGATGCAAATTTTAAGTTTTCTTTTAATTAAATTTTTGATAAAAATTCTAAGGTATTAATGCCATCTGCATAATCCCATAATTGAGGGTGTTGTGTTTGTCCGAAAGCAATTTCGTCTTTAATAAACCCTTTAGAGACAATGCATTGAATACTTTCTTTTTCGGCTTGTAATTTTGATTTTAATTGCTCAATATCATCAAAGTATTCGTAAAAAACAGTAGCAATAGGAGAGGCATAACTTTGGTCTTCTTTGATCATTAAAAAGCCGTTTTCTAAGATGTCAAATTCACTCATTAAATATACAGCTTTGTTATAATCGTAATTATTGGCATATTTTGCATTGTTAATGTGCTCTTGTTTTACATACATTCCTTTAAAAAAAGCATCAAAATTATATCCTCTCGGAATAAAAATTTTAGAAACACTTCTGCAACCCAATCCAAAGTATAGAAATACATCATCACTTAATAATTGTAATTCTTCTTCAGTTTCTTTTCCTGTGATGATTGCCACCGAATTTCTGTTTTTTCTGATGATATTTGGCTTGTCTTTAAAATAATACTCAAAATAACGAGATGTATTGTTGCTTCCTGTGGCAATTACGGCATCAAAATCAGTCAGTTTTTCTTCTGTAAATGTGATGCTTCCTTTTAACGTTGGCTCTACATATTCTAAATATTTAGCTAAAAAAGGCAATAAATGTTTGTCATTTGATGATTGTTTTACCAATACAGCATGACCAGAAATTAAGACGGATAAAAAATCGTGAAAACCAACTAGAGGAATATTTCCTGCCATGATAATAGCCACTTTTTTTGACTGGTTTTGTCCAATGTTTTCATCAGCAATCCATTTTTTAAAATTAGTTTCGGTCAAAGCATTTGTCCAACTTTCTAATGAAAAAAGGATGTTTTCTTTGGTAAACCAAGAGTTATTTTCTTTGGCTATTTTTAATTGATGTTTAAATCCATCAAAAAAGAGTTCATTGTGTTCAATATTCTCCTTTTTAGCAATGTTTTTTTTAGAAAACTGACTTAAAAAAGTGCCTAATTTTATAAAAGCTGTAATTCTCTGTTGAATACTATTCATTTAAGTTTGGTTATGATTTTTTTTGGCTTTATTTTTGCATTCACAAAGTTACAAAAACAGAATTTAAAATGGCAATAATTATAACAGATGAATGTATTAACTGTGGAGCATGCGAGCCAGAATGTCCAAATACAGCAATTTATGAAGGTGCTGATGATTGGAAATACGCAGATGGTACAGATTTAAAAGGAAATACCGTTTTACCAAACGGTAAGAAAGTAGACGCAGATGAGGAACAAGAACCCGTTTCTGATGAGCTTTATTTTATAGTAGCAGATAAATGTACGGAATGTAAAGGTTTTCATGAAGAGCCACAATGTGCGGCAGTTTGCCCTGTAGATTGTTGTATTCCTGATGAAGATAACGAAGAAACAGAAGAAAAACTGTTAGAAAAGCAACGCTTTATGCATAATGAATAATGTTTAAGGCTTTTAGCTAAGATAAAATCTCGAATTATTTCGAGATTTTTTTATGCCTAAAATTGCCAAGAAAACAACTATATTTGCACTCGAAAAATTTATTAGAATGAAAGCCGGAATTGTAGGATTACCCAACGTAGGAAAATCAACCTTATTTAATTGTTTATCAAACGCAAAAGCACAAAGTGCCAATTTTCCGTTTTGTACAATTGAACCAAATATTGGTGTTGTAAATGTACCCGATACAAGATTAGAAAAGTTAGAAGAATTGGTAAACCCTGAGCGAGTTTTACCCGCAACGGTAGAAATTGTAGATATTGCAGGTTTGGTAAAAGGAGCCAGTAAAGGCGAGGGTTTAGGAAATCAGTTTTTAGCAAATATTAGAGAAACAGATGCTATTTTACATGTAGTTAGATGTTTTGATGATGATAATATTGTGCATGTTGATACTTCAATTGATCCTGTAAGAGATAAAGAAACGATTGATATTGAGTTGCAATTAAAAGATTTAGAAGCAGTTCAAAAACGTTTAGAACGTGTAAAAAGAACTGCAAAAACAGGAGATAAAGATGCACAAGCAGAATTGGTAGTTTTGTTAAAAATTGAAGATACTTTATCAAGTGGATTATCAGTAAGAACTTTAGAATTTTCAGAAAAAGAATTAGAGTTTGTACTTCCGTTACAATTCATCACCCTAAAACCTGTATTGTATGTGTGTAATGTTGATGAGGATTCTGCAGTTTCAGGAAATACATATGTAGAAGCTATAAAAGAAGCTGTAAAAGATGAGGATGCAGAAGTAATTGTATTGGCAGTAGGTACAGAAGCAGATATTGTAGAATTAGAAGATTATGAAGAGCGTCAATTGTTTTTAGAAGATATCGGATTGGAAGAAGCAGGCGCTTCTCGTTTAATTCGTTCTGCATACAAGTTATTAAACTTACAAACTTATTTTACGGCAGGTGTTAAAGAAGTAAGAGCGTGGACAATTCCTATTGGGGCAACTGCGCCACAAGCTGCAGGAGTGATTCATACCGATTTTGAAAAAGGATTTATTAGAGCAGAAGTAATTTCTTATAATATATATGTAGAATATGGTACAGAAGCAAAAGTAAAAGAGGCAGGTAAAATGCGAGTAGAAGGAAAGGAATATATTGTGCAAGATGGAGACTTAATGAATTTTAGATTTAATGTTTAATTTTTTATTAGAATTACATTTTGGCATCTTAATTGATAATGTAAAAAAATAAAACAAACAAAAATGAAAAAAACACTACTTATTACCCTGTCTATACTTTTTATTTCTTCCTGTGGAAGTGTAAAACAAACAAAAGAAGCTATTAATACAGGTAATTACAGTAAGGCCATTTTTTTAGCAGTAAAAAAATTAAAAAATAACAAATCTAAAAAAGGAAATCAGCCTTATGTATTAATGTTAGAAGAGGCGTATGCAAAAGCAAATGAACGAGATTTAGAGAGAATTAATTATTTAAAAAAAGATGCCAATCCAGAGAATTTAGAAGATATATATAAACGCTATAAAGATTTAGAAAACCGACAAAATAGAATAAAACCTTTATTGCCTCTTAAAATAGATGAACAAAGTAGAACAGCCTCTTTTATAATTGTAGATTATAGCAATGAAATTATTGAAGCTAAAAATAATTTATCTAACTATTTGTACAGAAAAACATTAACTTCTTTAAAAAAAGCTAATAAAAATGAAGTAAGAAATATTTATTATGATTTAGAATATATAGAAAAAATAAATCCAAACTTTAAAAATACACGTCAATTAATGCAGGATGCTCATAGTAGAGGGATTGATTTTGTGTATGTTTCTGTAAAAAATCAAACAGAAAAAGTAATACCTAAAAGATTAGAAAACGATTTATTAAATTTTGATACTTATGGTTTAAATGATATTTGGACAGTTTACCATAGTAGAAAAGATAAAAAAATAAATTATGATTTTGCTTTAGAACTTAGCTTAAGACAAATCTCAGTATCTCCAGAGCAGATTAAAGAGAAAGAAATTATTGAAGAAAAACAAGTAAAAGATGGATATAAATATTTGTTAGATGATAATGATAATCAAGTAAAAGACGACTTAGGGAATAAAATTAAGGTAGATAACATGATTACTGCTCATTGTGAGTTACACCAAATTACCCAGTATAAAACGTCTAAAGTATTTGGGCAAGTAAAATTTTATGATTACAATACAAACCAATATATAAAAATTTTTCCAATAGAAAGTGAATTTTCTTTTATACATATTTATGCTAATTATAAAGGAGATAAAAGAGCGATTAGAAAGTCTTTACTAGATTTAATAAGAAAAAAAGTAGTACCTTTTCCTAGTAATGAACAAATGATTTATGATACAGGAACTGATTTAAAAGAAAAGTTAAAAAGAATTATTATTATTAATAAATTTAGAAACTAAAAAAAAGAGATTGTTATTTTAAACAGTCTCTTTTTTTTTTTAGAAGTAGTAATACTATCCTTTATAAAAAGGTAATTTTACAATCGTTGCAGGAATCGCTTTTTTACGAACTTGAATATGAATTTGTGTGCCAGATTTAGAAATTATTCTTGGTACATAACCCATTCCAATCCCTTTTTTTAATGACGGACTCATTGTGCCTGAAGTTACATTTCCTATCACCTTTCCATTGCCATCAACAATATCATAGCCTTGTCTTGGTATCCCTCTTTCGTCTAATTCAAAAGCAATCAATCTACGTTCTGGCTTGTGCTCTTTTTCCTTTGCCAAAGCTTCGTGATTTACAAAATCTTTGGTAAATTTAGTAATCCAACTTAAACCAGCTTCAATTGGCGATGTGGTATCGTCAATATCATTTCCGTACAGGCAATACCCCATTTCTAAACGCAAAGTATCTCTTGCCGCTAAACCGATTGGCTTGATTCCGAAATCAGCACCAGCTTCAAAAATTTTATTCCAAATTTGTTCTACTTCATCATTTTTACAATAAATTTCAAATCCACCAGAACCTGTATAACCAGTTGCTGATATGATTACATGCTCAATTCCTGCAAAATCACCAACTTTAAAGGTGTAGAATTTTATGGCAGATAAATCTTCTGATGTTAGAGATTGCATTACTTCTACAGCTTTTGGGCCTTGTATAGCTAACAAAGAATATCCTTCGGATAAATCTCGCATTTCTGCACCAATATTTTCGTTATATTTAGAAACCCAGTCCCAATCTTTTTTAATATTAGAAGCATTTACTACTAATAAATATTTTTCTTCATTAAAACGGTAGCAAATTAAATCATCAATAATACCTCCTTTATCATTCGGGAAACAAGAGTATTGTGCATCACCATCTTGCAATTTAGAAGCATCATTACTTGTTACTTTTTGTATCAATTGTAAGGCTTTATCACCAGAAATTAAAAATTCGCCCATATGGCTCACATCAAAAACGCCCACGCCATCTCTAACAGTTAAATGTTCTGCGGTTACGCCTTCGTACTGTACAGGCATATTATAGCCTGCAAACGGAACTAATTTCGCTCCAAGAGCTTCGTGTATATGAGTTAATGCGGTATTTTTCATTGTAATGTTTTTAATTTTTAGAATACAAATTTATTAAAAAATGATGATTCTTTAGGGTTTCTGTGGACTAATTTTTTTACTTCGGATGTAAAAGTTGGCATCCACAGAAAAAACAGTGTTTTGAGAAGTAGTCTTTAGTTTTTTCCATTTTTTTGTGGGTGTAATCCATTTTGGTTTTTTATTGAGATATACTTTAATAGGCATAGAAAATCCATCTACAATATTTATAAATCGATATTGAATACTATTTTTTAAAATTTTATATTCCAATTTCGGAATTTTTATACTCCGTAAATATTGATTAAAGAAACCTGTTAAATCTTGTCCTAATTGTGTACTTAAATAAGTTTCAATTTGTTGAGTAGTAACTGTTTGATGATAGAATTTTTTATTCATTCCACGCAATATCTTTCTAAATTTTTTATCATTATTTACCAGCTGTCTGTAAGTATGAATCATATTAGCGCCTTTGGAATACATATCTCCAGAACCTTCTTTGTTTACATTATATACGCCAATAATAGGCGTTCTGTTTCTAATGTTTCTTCGAGTTCCTTGTGCATATTCATTTCCAGCTTTTGTACCAAAATGATAATCTAAATAAAGCGTTTCACTGTACGTTGTAAAACCTTCGTGAATCCACATATCTGCAGCATCTTTATAGGTAATGTTATTGGCAAACCACTCGTGTCCAGATTCGTGAATAATAATAAAATCGAACTTTAAACCCCAACCACTTCCGCTTAAATCTCTGCCTAAATACCCGTTTTTATATTTATTTCCGTAGGTTACAGAACTTTGGTGTTCCATTCCTAAATAGGGTACTTCTACCAATTTAAAGCCATCTTCATAAAAAGGATACGGACCAAACCAATATTCAAATGCTTGTAACATTTTTTTTACCTGTGTAAATTGCTTTTTTGCTTTGGCTAAATTATATTCAAGCACGTAATAATCACAACCTAAAGTACCATTTTCTCCGTTGTATTTTTCTGAAAAATGGACATACTTTCCAATGTTTACGTTTACTCCGTAATTATTAATAGGGTTTTTAACGTTCCAGTGATATGTGATTGTTTTATTGTTGTTCTGTACTGTTTTTATCAATCTTCCGTTAGAAATATTCATCAAGTTTTTTGGAGTAGTAATAATAATATCCATCCCTTTATCAGGTTCATCATACATATGGTCTTTAGTGGGCCACCAAATACTAGCGCCAATTCCTTGACAAGTAGTTGCTATAAAATCATTGCCATTTTTATCTTTTTTCCAAGAAAATCCACCACTCCAAGGAGGTCTTTTACTTTCTACAGGATTTCCTTCATAAAAAACGGTAATTTCATTTGTTTTACCTGTAATTTGTCTCTTTTTTAGTTTGATAAAATGAGCAAAACCATCTGAAGTAACCTCTAATTCGATATTATTTTGACAAACTTTTGTAATCTTTAAAGGTGTTTGTAAATCGATTTGTAATGTTTGGTATGGTTTTAAAACTTTGTATTGAATGGTATTTTTTCCTTTGATAAATTTATCCTTCGGATGCACTGCCAACTCTAGTTTATAATGTAAAAGATTCCACCAAACACGTTCTTTGGTAATGCTTCCTCGTAAAGTATCTTGATGTGTAAAATGATACTTTTGTCCGAAAGAAAAAGTGGATATAAAAATGAGAAGTAGTGAGATTTTTTTCATAAGATTTGATGTGAAATATGAATGCTAAAGGTATTAATTTTTAATGATTTCTAAGACCAACTCTTTAGTCAAAGATTTTCCGTTGGCAATCTCTTTAATTTTGTCAAATGTAAAAACAAAATCGCAACCAGATTTATATTCAGAGCAACCATAAGCAGTTTTTCCTTTTAAAATTGTGCCTTTTTTACATTTTGGACAAGGAATTTTTTCGACGTAATTAAAAGAAGTTTTCGGCGAAGTAATCTTATTATTATGAGATTGCTTCATTTCATTCGCAATGGCAGTTTGTTTTAGCTCTAATTTAAATTGATAATTTTTATCAAAGCGAATCAAACCTTCAACTTTTCCAGCATCAGTTTTAAAGCCTTTTAAATTTACAGTACAGCCTTTGGTTAACAACCGTATTAGTTGATTTTCGGAAATGCTTTTTCCTAAAAAAGCAAACGGAATTTTAAAGCGGCATCCAGTTTTGTACTCAGAGCATCCAAAAGCATTTGTACCTTTTAATAAGTGTCCGTTTTTACATTTCGGACAGGTTCTTCCTGTTATTTGTTTTTTGTTTACGTTTACTTTTTTTGACTTCTCGACACCGCTCGAAATGACAGTAGAAGCAGAAATTCGAGCAGATTTTTTGTTCGAACGAACTTCGTACACCAAATCATCTACCATTTTCTTCATGTTTTTTATGAAGGTTCCTGCGTTAAATTCCCCTCGTTCTATTTCTTTCAATCGTTTTTCCCAATGACCTGTTAATTCAGCAGATTTTAGTAACTCGTTGTCAATTAAACCGATTAATTGAATGCCTGTTTGTGTTGGTAATACTAACTTTTTTTTACGCTCAATGTATTTTCTTCGGAATAAAGTTTCTATAATACTTGCTCTTGTAGAAGGTCTTCCGATGCCATTTTCTTTCATCAACTCACGCATTTCATCATCATCTACTTGTTTTCCTGCAGATTCCATAGCTCTTAATAAGCTTGCTTCAGTAAAATTTCTTGGAGGTTTGGTTTCTTTTTCTAAAAATGATGGTTTGTGAGTTCCTTTTTCTCCTTTTATAAATGTGGGTAATATGTGTTGTTCTGATACTTTTTTTGACTCATTTTCTGATGCTTCGAAAACGACTCGCCAACCCTTTTCTAAAATTTCTTTTCCTGTAGTTTTAAAAGGAACATCTGCCGCTTTTCCGATTACTGTAGTATTAGAAACAACACTTTCATCATAAAAAACAGCGATAAAACGTTTTGCAATAATATCATACACTTGTTGCTGATTGTAGGGTAAATTATTTTGTATTCCTGTCGGAATTATAGCGTGGTGATCGGTTACTTTTTTATCATTAAAAACACGTGTAGATTTTTTTATTTTTTTTTCTAAAAGAGGTTGTGTAAGTTGACTATAGTTTGTCATTTTACTTAAAATTCCGTGTATTTTGGGGTACACATCATTTGGTAAAAAAGTGGTGTCAACTCTTGGGTAGGTTACCACTTTCATTTCGTACAATTTCTGCACCATTTTTAAGGTTTCATCCGCAGAAAAACCGAATTTCGTATTGCAATAGACTTGCAAACCTGTTAAATCGAATAATTTTGGAGCATATTCTTTTCCTTTCTTTTTGGCAACAGAAACGATTTCAAAATCAGATTTTTGTACTTTTTTGGCAAGAATTTCTCCATCTTCTTTTTTTAGAAATCGTCCTTCTTCGTAATTAAATTGTGTATTTCTATACGTTGTTTGCAATTCCCAATAGGGCTGAGGTTTAAAATCACTAATTTCTTTATGTCGATTTACAATCATCGCTAAAGTTGGTGTTTGTACTCTGCCGACTGATAAAACTTGCTTGTAACCCCCGAATTTTACGGTAAATAGACGTGTGGCATTTAAGCCAAGTAACCAATCGCCAATCGCTCTTGAAAAACCTGCGTAGTATAAATTATCGTATTCCGATGCTGGCTTTAAGTTTTTGAAACCTTCTTTGATGGCTTCTTCGGTTAAAGAAGAAATCCATAAGCGTTGTACTTTTCCTGTGTAATTTGCTTGATTGATAACCCAACGTTGAATGAGTTCTCCCTCTGTACCAGCATCCCCACAATTGATGACAACTTCAGCTTTATCAAACAAACTTTTTACAATTTTAAATTGTTTTTGTATTCCTTGATTATCGGTTACTTTGGTGTCAAATCGTTCAGGTAACATTGGTAAGTTGTTCAAGTCCCAACTTTTCCAATGTGGTTTGTAATCTTTGGGTTCTAAAAGTGTACACAAATGTCCGAAAGTGTAAGTTACTGCGTAGCCATTGCCTTCGAAATATCCATCTCGCTTGGTGTTAGCACCCAAAATAGTTGCTATTTCTCTAGCAACACTTGGTTTTTCTGCAATACAGACTTTCATTTATTCGGTTTTTGAGTTTTCGAAAATAGTGAAAATATGTGTGTTTTTCAAGGAACTAACAGGTTTTTAAAACCTGTTAGATTTTATTGATTTAAGAATTTAAAAAAGCTTTTAAATCTTTGTAATTAGAAATTTTGATAACCTCTTTTCCTTTATTACTGATTTTAATTTTTCTCCGAAGATATTGATGATTTGTATTAAGAATATTTTTTTGAAACTAATTTTTAATTTTTTCTTGAATAATTTGAGAAACGGGCTTGTTTTTAATTTTACTCTCTAACCAAGATAAAATATCTAAATATAAAAAGGCTCTTTTTTCATACGGATGATTTTTGAATTTTTTTAATTGAGAATGTGTCTTTTGTAATTCTTTTTTAATCTCATGAGGATATACATCTCCTAAAGCTTTGATAGAGACAATAAGTACCTTTTGAACTTCTTGTAAGTTTTCCATTTTTAATAAAAACTTATAAGTGTCTTTAAATTGCCTTTCAAAGTCATAATCTAAACCACATTCATAGTGAGCTATCAAATTTAATACTCTAGCAAAACACTGTAAATCTTCTGCCACAGATATATTTTTAACTGTAATAATTTTGTTTAAATAAAAAATACATTCCTCATTCTTCCCCATTCCAAAATACAAACAGGCAATTTTGTAATATAAAATGATGATATGGTGTGTATCTAACTGATTTTTATATAATTCTATTTTTTTATTAATGATGGGTACTAGGTACTCTCCTTCAGAAAATGTACCATTTAAAAAATGAAAATGAAGCTTATTAGCATAAAGGTATTGAAAAATAAGAATTTCAGTATTGTTGTTTAAAGGGATTTTATGGTCTTCTATTTCTTGCTCAAAATAAGCAAGTTCTTCATTAAACTTAGTATAATGTTGTATGAAAAATAATGATTCTAATAAATAATTTTTCCCTTTTAGGTAAAAAACAGGGTGTAATTTTATGGTATTAGGACGTTCTTTAAATAGGTTAACCCATTTGTTTGAAAATCGATAGCTCTGTAAAAAATTTTGCGTTAAAAAACTTCTCCAAAGATATGCCTTATATAGCCATAATTTTTCTCTAAAACCTAGTTTGTTAAAATTATATTTAGGAAGTTTTTTGTCAAAATAAGTATTAATTTTTTGTAATTCGGTATCGTTTTTGGCATATCCATTTTTTAATAAAAGGCCATATAGTTGAAGTGATAAGTTTGAGAGTTTACTTGTAATTATGTTTTGTAAACTTAGTTGTTTTGCTTGCATGGTTAATTCATCTGCGCGAGTACTTATACTTCTTGTAATGTATTGACTTTCAATTACTTTTTCTAGTTCTACAATTTCATAAGCAATATTTTTCTCTTCATTAGTTATCGCTATTTTTTTTGCTTTATCTAACAGTTTTAAACTCTGTTTGTACAAACCTTTTTGATATAAAATGGTCGCAAAATCTAGTTGTTCCCTTAGTTCAATTCGAATGTTTTTAAGAGAAGGATTTAAACGTAGGCTAATTAAAATTTGTTTGTACAAATGTGCTTTTAAATTAGATAATTGTTGTTTGCTAACAATGCCACTTTTTATAATTAATTTTTCATCGTATTTTTTTAACTTATCTAAAAATTTAAATAATGATAAAAATTTAGCATCAACATTTCCTTCTAACCTCCCTACATATAAATTAAATTGTCGTTTTTCAGATTTAGACAAGGATTTTATCAACACAAATAATGCATCGTTTTGTTTGTTGGATAGCGTATGTGTTTTATGCATAAAATGGTTGTGTCTAGCGTTTTATATTGTTTTTAGACAGCTTAAATATCGTAATTAGTACTCTTTTAAAGAATGATTAAGAAAGCCAATATATACATTTGTTTTAAATTATAAAATAATAATTAAAATAGATGCAAGATAATAATGTACAAATATTTGACACAACGTTAAGAGATGGTGAGCAAGTGCCTGGGTGCAAGTTAGATACGAATCAGAAATTAATAATAGCAGAACGGTTAGATATATTGGGTGTAGATATTATAGAAGCTGGTTTTCCTGTATCTAGTCCTGGAGACTTCTCGTCTGTTAAAGAAATAGCAAAAGTAGTAAAAAATGCCACTGTTTGTGGTTTGACACGAGCAGTAGAAAATGATATAAAAGTAGCAACAGAAGCTTTAAAAAATGCTGTAAAACCTAGAATA
>CAZZNK010000025.1:0-27106 GCA_964655585.1 uncultured Flavobacteriaceae bacterium | reverse complement strand
CTGCTATAGTGTAGATTGCGTAACCTCCTT
Organism: uncultured Flavobacteriaceae bacterium; assembly: GCA_964655585.1. Classification (GTDB taxonomy): domain Bacteria; phylum Bacteroidota; class Bacteroidia; order Flavobacteriales; family Flavobacteriaceae; genus Polaribacter. The sequence continues at coordinate 27,076 of CAZZNK010000025.1, read as the reverse complement.
CATAATCTCCTTTAACATGAGATCCACCTCCCCAATGTTCCCATAAATAGATTTGACCGTCTGTTGCAGCTAAATTATTTGTGATAAATGCATCTGCATCTATTGCTGAAGGGAAAGGGTTTCCTGTCAAAGCAAAGACATCTGAATTTGCAGGATCTGCTGGAGCAACTAAAGTTGTATGCACTATTTCTGTATTTCCGTTTAGTACATTGTTAGGTTTTCCTATAAACGTATAGTTTTGAGTATTTGTAATTGCACCTGTCCCAGAATTTCCTTTCATAATGTAACCATCAGCAACATTTATAGCGTTATTTCCTGCCCAAACCCAACTAGATCCATAACTGTATGTGTACATCCATCGTTTGGCTATTTTTCTAGGATTTGACAATGCTCCATCTGCATAATATGGGCTTGTACTTGCTAATGTTGTACCAGCTTCAAAATTTAATGTTATTGGTGTTATAGGATTTGTGCCATCTTTTAAAATATCTAGAATTTTATATGGTGTATTATTTGTTCCTGCTCCTATAGCACTTACAGGTGATGACCAATAATTATAGGTAAAGCTATTCTCCGTACCTTGTTGATCTTTTTCTATATAACCTACGCTATTAACATCTAAATCACTATGTTCTGTTTGTATTAATTGTGATTCTCCTTCTAAATCAATAACACCATCTAATTTTAAATAATGAGTAATCGTTAAACCATTTCCTGTAACCGCTGTATTATTACCCGCTACTGTTAATTTATTAGCGTTTACTTTTAAGCTTAGTAAGTTTCTATTGTTATTTCCTAAAGCAGAAGTCGGTAAAGAGTTATTATTCATTGTAATATTATGATTTATCTCTACAATATTCCAATCAACAGTTTTTGTATTGTCTACTATAGATGCTGTCCCGGGGATAGTCTGCATCGTTCCGTTTGCCCAAGTTGATGTTAGATTCCAATCTGTAGTACTTCCTGATGATTGATAAGGTAGCGGTGCTGTTTGATAGTCTACCGTATTTAAATTTCTTACAGCTGCAGTATAATCATTGTCAGACATGTCTTTTGTATTGGTGTAAGTATAGGTACTCATTGGATAATATCCTTGAAGGTTTGTCCAAGAAATAGCACTTATCTCATTTTTGGTTGGTGTTACGCCAAGAGTTTCAAAATAAGAACCTTTTAAGCCGCTATTATTTTCAATTTCTTGATTCATGATATAACGCAATTGATTTTCGCTTAAAGCGATATTCCATATTCGAACTTCATCAATCTTTCCTTCGAAATGTTTTGTTGGGATTGGAGTATCATGAACAGCTGCTATTAAAAAAGGGTGGGTATTTACAACTGGAGGGTTTTTTGGTTGATTTTGTGATAGCACTCCATCAATATACATTTTAGCGTCAGTTCCATCATAAATTACGGCCACATGATGCCATTCGTTTTCTGGGATAGCAACATTTGATGTTATTTTCTGTGTACTTCCTCCTGCATCTTTCCATACCATAACACATTTACCTGAGTTACTAATTCTTAAGGCGTAACCCTCTGTGTAAGGAGAGTTGTTTTTCTTTGAAATGATACCATATACACCTGCCGAAGTTGATGGTGCTCTATTTATCCATGCAGATACTGTAAAATTAGCTGCTAAGTTTAACCCTGATGCGTTACCGGCTTCTAAATAATCATCTATACCATCAAAAGCAATAGAACGTTCAAAAGTTTTTTCTTCTGCATATCCAAAAGTAATGTATTCTGTGCCAGTAAAATTATAAGTAGTCTCTAAATTAGCACCGTTTAAAGTCATTAATTTATACTTTGAGGTATTTGTAAATATACCATCGCTAGAGATAAACATATAATAATCTCCTCGAGGTGTAGTAGTTGCAGGGATTAAAATACTTGTGGGTACAGAAATTTTAACGGTTCCTACATTTCCTCTTTCTTTAAGTTTCCATTTTTTATTAAAATTTCGAAAACTAACAGAGGTAGATAGCCCTCCAATACCAGAACTCATATCTGTCGTAAGTGTTGCCAGTGGTAATAGGTCTCCATTATTATTTCCCCAAACAAGATAAGAGTCGTCTGTACTAAATGCATTAGCATTGGCACTATTTGTAAGAGCAATGTCTCCTAAACCTATGGTGATATCATTAGAGGTATTTACAGTTCTAGATTGTTTTTGGTTTAATCCTGCTGCATCATCTCTACCAATACCAGCAATATTATAGTTATAACCACCACTATCTACGGTAGGGTTCCATATAATATTATTTGTACTATTTCGATATACAACATTTGTTTCATTTGATAGAGAACTGCTATTCAGTGTAATACCATACTTTATAGCAAGATTACTTTGTATTTTTCTCCTGTCTATATTTGAATTTTTAACAGCATAACTTAAAAACTCTGCAATTTTACCGTCATAACGACCGTCAATAGTATGTCCATTGGCTGTAAAACGACCTGTTCCTAAATAGTACTGTAGATTTTTAAATTCTTTAAAATTTAAATTACCACCATTACCATTATCTGCCTTACCTGTAGCGTTATCTATTTTATTTCCATTTATATAGATTTCAGTACTGTTATTCGATGAGTTTGTCTTTATGTTTACTAACATAATACCACTCAGTGTTTCTGAAGAATTTTGATAAGCTCTACCATATGAAATTGCATCTGGAGTAGCAGGAGTTAAACCTATTGAATGCTCAATAATAGCGTCTGTATAACGGGCAGAAATACGACCAAATGCTAATCCAGATCCATCAAAAGCAAAAGCATCTGTCAGATATTTCCCTGCAATTATTTGCTGACCAGAACTTGTTGCACCATAAGGAGCATTAGGTTCTAAAACTATAAAGTAATCTTGAGAGAAAAAGCCTCCTTTTCCTGTCATTTCTTGCTTCAAAGAGGCTTCAAAATTAATTACGGGATTGAAGTTAATGTTTTCCGAAGGATTATTGTTATAAGTTGGCTGATTAGTTATATTAGCAATAGCATCATTATCGTAAGCTTCATCAGACCAAGTTGTAAGTGCAGTGCCATCTGTAGTAGTACTTGTACCGCTATTTGCTTTTAGCCATGTTTTTAAATTAGCTGTCGCACCTCCTGGAGCAGTAGAAGGGGTTGCTACAGGTGTAATATAATCTCCTTGTATAAAGACATTATCAAAGTTTACTCCAGCACTACTAGTTGCATTATCAGAAGCAAATTGTATTCTAAATTGTACATTTGATTGATTGTTTAGCGTACTAGGGAGTAATATTGAAGCTTCAAAAAATTCAGAATGTGTAGCTGCAGTACTGCTGTATAGGTTTACTCCGCTCCAACCATCAATATCATTACCAATAGCATTAATGTCAGTATCATTATACCAATTGTTTATTGGAGAAGCAGCATAAGCCCCTAAAATAAGCCAAGTTGTTCCGCCATTAATTGAATATTCAATATTTATTCCATCAAAATTAGCTTGTGTATCGTACTCTATGTCTACCTTAAAGACAAGGTTATTAAAATTTGTCAAATCAATTGTTGGGCTTGTAACATATGTATGAGAGTTATTAGCATAACTTCCGTAATCACTAGTGTACCAGTGGTTTCCTTCGGATGATTTTATAGCAGTATTTGCGCCGTATGTCCAAACTGTAGTTGTTCCTCCTGGATTAGTCATTGCCCAACCACCATTATTTGCTTCAAAATTTTCATAATAGATGGTGTATATAGGTGGATCTGTAATTCCAGTTCCTTGAATATTAAAATTATACGGATTTTCATTAGAATCATTATTGGCTATACTTATAGAGGCTGTTCTTACACCTGTAGCACTTGGGCTAAATTCTATAGTGAACGTAGTGTTGCTATTCCCAGCAATTGGTGTTGAGGGTATTGTGGTCAGTGTAAAATCTGCTGCATTTGTACCCGAAATAACAATATAAGGTGATGCTCCTGTAAGTGTTAGTGAAGAAGAACAATCTGTGTTTTTTATTGTAAATGTATGTGCCTGAGTCCCAGCAATGAGAATGTTGCCAAAATCTGTAGCATCTGTTGCATTTGGAGTCGTATCTCCATCAATTATTTCATTTCCATTTCCTGTAATTTCTATTTCTTGTGCGGTTCCTGAGACATCAAAATCAACACGAACTCCTGCTATATTTGCTGCATTTCCATTTTGATTGACAACTTCTACTCCATCAACAGTAATGGTGATATTGTCTGCTCCATCCCAACCGTCACCTGCAATATCATACATAATAAAATAATAATTACTTAAATCTGGGCGACATCCTAAATCTACTGTTGTTGAATAGCTATTATCTACTCCTCCTGTATAACCATTATCTATTGTAGTAAGTAGTAATGTGCCTGAAGGATTAAAGATATCTACTTTGTTTTCTGAAGACCATGCAGGCCAATTTACCGATACGGTTATATTTGAGTCTTGCGAAAAAGTGTTTGTTGTAGAAAATAGTGCTATTAGTAATAGTAAAAAATTTAATACATATATCTTTTGAGCAAAAGATATGCTTTTGAGGCTAATTTTAGAAAGTTCCATTAAGAGGGGTAGGGATTAGGGGGTTAGGGGATTAAAGTTGTAAAACACAAATATTGCAAAAAAAAAAAGACCTACCAAGAAAAAAACACTTTTTTTAGTTGATTGTTTGGTTTTTAAAAGTAAGATTTTTTTTTCTTGTAAATGCCAATGCTATTTCTGTAAATAATTTTTTAGAAAATTATAGTCATCAACAGTAAACCCTTTTAAATCATCAATTGTTTTTATATTATGATCAATAAATATTGGCTATTTTAGCCAACAATTTTATTTTAGGAAAACAATATTACTATGTCGCAATTTATTAGTGTTTTTGATATGTTAAAGATTGGTGTTGGTCCATCAAGCTCACATACATTAGGTCCTTGGAGAGCAGCACAACAATGGATTGAAACACTAAAAAATTTAAATAATTTTCATACAATTGATGGTGTTAAAGTTGATTTATATGGCTCTCTCTCGTTAACAGGGAAAGGGCACGCTACAGATATTGCCGTTGTGCTTGGTTTGCTAGGTTCAGATCCAGAAACAATAATTACTGAAACTATTCAAGATATAATTAGCCAAATAGCAATATCAAAAAAACTACATTTGAATGCTGAAAAAAACATTAGATTTTCTATTGAAAATATTGTGTTTAATAAAAACTTTCTCCCTTTTCATGCCAATGGAATTATTTTTAGAGGTTTTAAGAAAGGAAAAGAAATCTCTACAGAAACATATTATTCTATTGGTGGCGGATTTGTAGTGCAAGAAGAAACTACCAAACTGAAAGAGAAGAAAATTAGTAAAAAAAACTTTCCGTTTCCTATAAAAAGAGCTTCAGAATTAGAAAAATACTGCCAAAAAGAAAAAAAACCGATTTCCTATATTGTTTGTCAGAATGAGTTGGTGTTAAAAACTTCGAATGAAATTGATACAGAAATCCACCGTATTTGGGATACCATGTTAGAGTCTATATACATTGGTTGTCATACAGAAGGTGTTTTACCTGGCGGATTAAACGTAAAAAGAAGAGCTTTTGATACACATCAGAAATTGATAAAAGGCGAAAAGTATCAAAATAAAAATGAGTGGGTAGCTGCTATTAGAAGAACAGAAGTGAAATTTAGAGAAATTTTGCGATGGGTAAGTTGTTTTGCGCTTTCGGTAAATGAAGTAAATGCATCTTTAGGACGTGTTGTTACAGCGCCTACAAACGGAAGCGCAGGTGTAATCCCCGCGGTTTTAATGTATTATTTAGTTATAGAAAATCACAATGCAGATTTTACTCACATTAAAAAATTTCTATTGGTTGCTGGTGAAATTGGGAGTATTTTTAAGAAAAATGCTACTATTTCTGCAGCAATGGGTGGATGTCAAGCAGAAATTGGTGTATCGTCTGCAATGGCAGCAGCAGCATTGACAGAATTATTAGGAGGAACACCAGAACAATGTATTGTTGCTGCAGAAATTGCTATGGAACATCATTTGGGTTTAACTTGCGATCCTATTGGTGGCTTAGTACAAGTGCCATGTATTGAACGAAATGCTATGGGTGCAATAAAGGCAATAAATGCTGCGGAAATGGCTTTAGAGACCAATCCTGAAAATTCTTTAGTTTCACTAGATTCAGTAATTGATACCATGTGGGAAACAGCAAAGGATATGAACAAAAACTACAAAGAAACTTCAGAAGGAGGTTTAGCAGTTACTGTTGGTTTGGCAGATTGCTAATTTTTTATTAAAACTGATTCTTGTTTTAAAAAGTTACCTAGTAAATACCAATTCGGTTTCTGTAGATAAATTGACATCAAACCTGTAATTATTACTGTCAAATCCTTTTAAACCATCAATTGTTTTAATATTATGATCTATAATATAACGAACCATTAATCCACGAGCTTTTTTAGAAAAAATGGCAACAATTTTGTAAGTATCCCCCTTTAATTCTTTAAAAACAGGTGTAATAATAGGTGTTTTTAAACTGTTTTTCGGAAGTACTTTAAAATATTCTACACTTGCTAAATTAATTAATATTTCGTCTGAAGTCATTTCATTGTTCAGAGTATCAGAAACTGTTGTTCCCCAAAATTTGTATAAATTCTCTTTAGAGCCAACTTTTAGTTTTGTTCCCATTTCTAGTCGATACGGTTGTAATAAGTCTAAGGGTTTTAAAACACCATACAAGCCAGATAAAATCCGTAAATTATCTTGTAATAAAGGTAGTTTTTCTAGCGGTAATGTGTTGATGTCAATTCCTCGATATACTTCTCCTGTAAAAGTATAAATGGCTTGTTTTGCATTTTCTAATGAAAAGGGTTGTTGCCATTTTTGATTGCGCTCGTAATTTAAATCTGCCAATGCAGGCGATATTTTCATTAAATCAGATAATTTTTTTCTTGATAAACTTTTTAATTTTGTATGTAGTTTTTCTGACTCTTCTAAAAAAATGGGTTGTGTATGTAAACTTGTTGGTGGTTTACTTTCGAAATCTAAAGATTTGGCAGGAGAAATAAGAATTTTCATAAGAATAATCGGTTTAAAATTAGAAAGGATAAAATTACAATTCAAAAGATGAAGATTCAAATAATAGTAGCATAAAAATTTATTAAAGTATTAGAAAAAATTATTATTATGGAGAGAATAATAAAGAATATCCTAAAAATTATCTATATTTTTGTGATTTAAATCAATAATTATGGAAGATACTACTGAGAAGTTACAAGAATTTGAAAAGCATTATGTAACTAGAAGTAGTTGGCTAAGGGCTGCTATTTTAGGTGCAAATGACGGAATTTTATCTACTGCAAGTATTGTCATTGGTGTTGCAGCTGCGGCTGGCACAAGAGATTCTATTGTATTAACGGGGGTTGCAGGTTTGGTGGCTGGTGCTTTGGCAATGGCAGCTGGCGAGTATGTTTCAGTGAGCTCTCAAGCAGATTTAGAAGAAGCAGATTTAGAAAGAGAAAAACGAGAATTAGAAGATATGCCAGAAGAAGAAGAGTATGAACTGGCAAAAATATATATGGGTAGAGGTTTAACGGAAGATTTGGCGGTTAAAGTAGCACGTCAACTTACAGAGCATGATGCTTTAGAGGCCCATGCAAGAGATGAGCTCGGTATTAATGAGATTACCCAAGCACAACCTTTACAGGCCGCATTTGCTTCGGGTGCCGCTTTTATTTTTGGAGGTTCGTTACCAGTTATTGTTGCCTTGTTTGGAGCTGTAAATAAAATGGTGTATTTACAATATATTTTTGCACTATTATTTTTGGTTTTTTTGGGAGGTGTAGCTGCAAAAACAGGAGGTTCTGATGTAAAAAGAGCCATTCTTAGGGTTACTTTTTGGGGTACGATGGCTATGGGAATTACCGCAGGAATTGGGTATTTATTTGGAATTAGTATGGGATAGAACTCTTATTTTTCCATTTATATATTTAAAATTATAATCCCCTTTTATTATGAAATCTTCTGAATAAGCTGTGTCCATTGAAGGAAACCATTTTTTTATTTCTTTTTTAATGATGATAAACAAACCTTCTTCGTTTCCAATAGCACAGAACCTATCAAAACTACCATCATAAATTGCAATTTTTTTGATGTTGTTTATTTGCTTGTAAATAGGTTCAATATTATTTGTAGGAATTCCTATTTCACTAATAGAAATAATTTCTTCGGAAGAGAAAATCTTATTAGAAGTGATGTCTAAATTGGCACGAGCAATAAATTCCACAATATTTTGGTCTTTATCATAAAAGTACATAGCAGTAGCATTCCATTTTTTAAAATGAATAATTTTATTTGTATGATCAGCAATAAGTTTAACTCTATTCTGTAGCCATTTATAAACTTCTTCTACTTTGTTTTTGGGAATGTTAAAAGCAAAATGATATGGGTTTACTTGCTTTTTCTCTCTAAATTCTAAAAAACTTTCCCCTGTTTTAAGAGTAACTGAGTTTGATGTTTTGGTTATAATTTGAAACCCTAAAACTTCTGAATAAAAACTAGTTTGTTCCTTTAAATTATTGGTAAATATAGTAAGATGTGATATTTTCATAATAGTATCTTTTTATTTTGAGATAAAATTACGAATGAAAAGCGAAACAATTATCAGTATTTTTTATTATAAATCTATAAAAAAATAGAAAAAATCTATTCCTTAGAATTTACAGTATAGGTTCTCCATTTTTCTAGACAATTTACCATATCTTGAGGAACGTCTGAATTAAATTGCATAAATTTACCAGTAGTAGGGTGTGTAAAGCCTAATGTTTTTGCATGTAAAGCTTGTCTTGGTAAAGTTTTAAAACAATTTTGAACAAACTGTTTGTATTTGGTAAAGGTGGTTCCTTTTAAAATAGCATCTCCGCCATAGCGTTCATCATTAAAAAGAGTATGACCAATATGTTTAAAATGTGCTCTAATTTGATGTGTTCTACCTGTTTCTAATTTGCATTCTACCAAAGTAACATAGGTCAATCGTTCTAATACTTTAAAATGGGTAACTGCATGCTTGCCAAAATCACCTTCTGGGAAAACATCCATTTGCAATCGGTTTTTAAAACTACGTCCTATGTTTCCTTCAATGCGTCCTTCATCCTCTTCAATATAACCCCAAGCTAAAGCAATATATCTTCGTTCAGTAGTTCTATCAAAAAATTGTTTGGATAAATGGGTCATTGCAAACTCTGTTTTAGCAATCACTAATAACCCACTAGTATCTTTATCAATTCTATGTACCAAACCAGGGCGTTCGTTACTGTTTTTGGGTAGATTTTTTATGTGATGCATCAATCCGTTTACTAAGGTACCTGTATAATTTCCATGACCTGGATGTACTACTAAACCTGCAGGTTTGTTTAGAACGATAAGAGCATCATCTTCAAAAATAATATCTAACGGAATGTTTTCTGCAAGAATTTCTGTTTCTTTTGGTGGATACGCTAACAGCACCCGAACCACATCAAAAGGTTTTATTTTATAATTTGATTTTACAACAATATCATTCACCAAAATATTGCCTGATTTTGCAGCTTGCTGAATTTTGTTTCGAGTAGCATTTTCAATAAAATTCATTAAAAATTTATCTACACGCAAAGGTATTTGACCTTCGGTTGCTGTAAAACTATAATGTTCGTATAATTCTTCGTTTTCTAAACTAGTAGAATTTTCTTGCATATTTTTAAGTACAAATACTGTTGTTAAATTATTCAGTAAATACTATTTACTGATTTCCATTACCCAAAATTAATTCTATGGTAGAATATTTAGGAAATGTATCTCCTGGTTTTACTTTTTTGCCATCTACCTTTAGTCCTCGTACAACATTTTTACCAATATCTGGCACCCAACTAAACTTCTCACTAACGTTTAAGCCAATAGAGCGTAGGTGTGTGGTAGCTTGTCGTTTTGTTTTTCCGTTTAAATTTGGCAAAGTAATATCTCTGTATTTTGAGGGATTTAAAGTCAAGTAAATTTTCCTTTTTTCTTTTACAAATTCACCTGCTTCTGGATTTTGTTCAATCACAGATTTTTTTGGATATGTGGGATTGTAACTCGCAGAATCTATGACTATAAAATCTAAGTCTAATTCAGTTAATTTTTTTTGTACATTTTCTAGAGTCATTTTTTGCAAATCAGGAACTTGTATTTTTTGATCGTGATTTGTGGTGTTTCCAAGCCACCATTTTAATCCGAAGATAAAAATAAAAAACCCAATAATAGCAATAGCTACTTGAGTAAAAAATGCTTTACTTTTTATAAACTGTAGAAAACTCATAAGTGTTTTTTTATCGTTGCAAATATATAAAAAAGGAAACGTTAAACTTTCTATTTATATTTTATATAAATTTGTTGAAAACAAGAAACTAGTAAATGAAAAAAAATATAGCCATCATAATGGGCGGATATTCGTCTGAGATTGATATTTCTATGCAGAGTGGAAACGTAGTTTTTAACCATTTAGATAGTACTATTTACAATCCGTATCAAGTTCATATTTTAGCAGAAAAATGGTTTGTTGTTGTAAATAATGAAGAATCTCTGATAGATAAGAACGATTTTTCTGTAATTATTGATGATAAAAAAGTTGTTTTCGATTGTGTTTTTAACGCAATTCATGGAAGCCCAGGAGAGAACGGAGTCATTTTAGCGTATTTTGATTTGATTGGCATAAAACACACGTCGGCACCATTTTATCAAATGGCGTTGACCTTTAATAAACGAGATTGTTTAAGTGCGTTAAGAGCTTACGGAATAAAAACGGCTACATCAGTTTATTTTAATAAAGGAGATGAAATTATTCCGAAAAAAATTGTAGAGATAGTAGGTTTGCCTTGTTTTGTAAAACCAAACAATGCAGGTTCTAGTTTTGGTATTTCTAAAGCCTATACTTTAGAGGATATTTTACCCGCTATAGAAAAGGCATATAAAGAAGATTCAGAAATTTTAATTGAATCTTTTTTAGACGGAACTGAAGTTTCGGTGGGTGTAATTGAATACAGCGAAGAGATAAAAGTATTACCGATTACAGAAATTGTATCAGAAAACGATTTTTTTGATTACGAAGCTAAATATTTAGGAAAATCGCAAGAAATTACTCCTGCAAGAATTTCTGAAAATGATGCTGAAAAAGTAAGAAAATTGGCTAAAAAAGTATATAAAGTATTAAATATGAGTGGGTTTTCTCGCTCAGAGTATATTTTTGTAAACGGAGAGCCTCATTTTATAGAACTAAATACAGTACCAGGTTTAACGGTAGAAAGTTTGTTGCCACAACAAGCAATAGCAGCGAATATTTCTTTGCAAAATTTATTTGGAAATGCCATTGAAATGGCACTAAAAAAGTAACAAAATGAAAAAAGCAGTTTTCCCAGGATCGTTTGATCCTATTACCTTAGGACATGTAGATATTATTAAAAGAGCATTGCCATTGTTTGATGCCATTGTTATTGCAATTGGCGTAAATGCCGATAAAAAATATATGTTTTCTTTAGAGCAACGCACACAATTTATAAAAGATTGTTTTGCTGATGAACCGAAAATAACAGTAAATAAATACACAGGATTAACAGTAGATTATTGTAAAATAATTGATGCTGATTTTATTTTAAGAGGATTGCGTAATCCTGCTGATTTTGAATTTGAAAAAGCCATTGCACAAACCAATAGAAAGCTCTCTGGTATTGAAACGGTTTTCTTATTGACCAGTGCAGATACTTCGTTTATTAGCTCGTCTATTGTAAGAGATATTATGAGAAATGGAGGGGACGCTTCTGAGTTGGTGCCAAAATCTGTAAAATGAAAAAATTACTTCCATTCTTTTTGTTAATTCTAATCGGTTGTTCTTCGGATAAAAAACAATTAGTAGATTTCACTACGTTATTTGAAACATCAAAAGGAACAGAAACGGCAACGTACACTGAAGTGATTTCTTATTATAAAGAATTAGCAAAAACATATTCTGAAATCTCTTTATTTGAAATCGGACAAACAGATTCAGGGAAACCGTTGCATTTGGTTGTTTTTAATTCGGATGGAAAAACGGATTTAAAAAACATCAAAAAATCAGTAAAAATCAAAGTACTAATCAATAACGGAATTCATCCAGGAGAATCAGATGGTATTGATGCCTCTATGTTATTGTTGCGAGATATTGCACAAAATGATTCACTCAAAAAACAATATAAAAATAGTTTAATATGCGTAATTCCTGTATATAATATTGGTGGTGCTCTGAATAGAAATTCTCATACAAGAGTAAATCAAAACGGTCCCAAAGAATACGGTTTTCGTGGAAATGCTAGGAATTACGATTTAAACAGAGATTTTATAAAACAAGACACAAAAAATGCGGCTGCTTTTACAGAGGTATTCCATCTAGTAAATCCAGCTATTTTTATTGATAATCATGTAAGTAACGGTGCAGATTATCAATACGCAATTACACATTTGTTTACGCAGCATAATAAATTAGGAGGAGCGTTAGGTATGTTTTTAGAAAACACGATGCGTCCTGAAATAGAAAAATCATTATTAAAAAAAGGAATTATTATTACGCCTTATGTAAATGTTTGGGGAAGTACTCCTAAAAGCGGGTTTTCACAGTTTTTTGATTCGCCCAGATACTCAACAGGGTACACAACATTATTCAATACTTTAGGAATGATGATAGAAACCCATATGTTAAAACCATATAAAATTAGAGTAGAACAGACGTATAAATTACTGTTTTCTGCGTTGGATTTTACAGCAAAAAATCAACAAAAAATAAAGGAGTTAAGAGCAAATAGTATTGAGGGGATTTTAAAAAAGAAAACATATCCAATCGCTTTTAAAGTAGATAAAAACAAAAAAAGCATCTTACAATTTAAAGGATATGAAGGAACGTATATCAATAGTAAAGTAACCACAGGAAAGCGATTGTTTTATGACAGAACAAAACCTTATACAGAACCCGTAGATTATTACAATACTTTTGTAGCAACAAAAGAGGTTGCAATTCCGAAAGCTTATATTTTACAACAAGGTTGGCATAAAGTAGAGGATAGATTAGAGAAAAACCAAATTAAATTTATACGCTTTAAAAAGGATACGACAATCTCTGTTGATGTACAGCATATTGCGGATTATAAGACTGGTACAAAGGCATATGAAGGGCATTATCTACATTACAAAACCTTGGTACAAAAAACAACGAAAGAATTTAACTTTAAAAAAGGGGCTATTTATATACCAACGCATCAAAAAGGAGTTCGGTATATTATCGAAACCTTAGAGGCCGAGGCTACGGATAGTTTTTTTAATTGGAACTTTTTTGATACTGTTTTGCAGCAAAAAGAGGGGTATTCTGCTTATGTTTTTGAGGATATTGCAGAAGTATTTTTAAAAGAACACCCAGCAGTAAAAAAACGTTTTGATGAGAAAATAAAATCAGACAAAGATTTTGCTAAAAACCCAAGAGCACAATTGTATTTTGTGTGTAAAGAAACTCCTTATTTTGAAGAAGCCTTTATGAGATTGCCTGTGTTTAAGGTGTTTTAAAATTTATATTCTGATATCGCATTCGGGAAGTTTTCAGGATTTTCTGCTAAATGATAACGAGGATCATCAATAGCTTCTTCTATAATCCCTGAGAATATTGGGTTAGATTTATAGAGTAATATTTTACAATCTTCACTTAAATGTTTTAGTGTTACTTTTTTATTTATTGCATGGTATTTTTTTACCAAAGAAGAGATTGCTTCAATTCCAGAGTGGTCGCTAACCCTACTTTCTACAAAGTCAATTTCTATTGCATCAGGATCGTTTTTTACATCAAATTTTTCATTAAAAGCAGCAATCGATCCGAAGAACAAAGGTCCCCAGATTTCATATACTTTAGTTCCGTCATCTTTAATTCGTTTTCGTGCTCTAATACGTTTTGCATTTTCCCAAGAAAAAACCAATGCGCTTACAATAACTCCTGCTATTACAGCGATAGCTAAATCAAAAATTACGGTCAATGCAGATACTAAAATCAATACAAAAACATCTGTTTTTGGTATTTTGTTTAAAATCCGAAAACTAGACCAAGCAAAAGTTCCGATAACTACCATAAACATTACGCCAACTAAGGCTGCAATAGGTACTTGTTCTATATAAGATGATCCTAATAAAATAAATAACAGTAATGTTACAGCAGCAACAATACCCGATAAACGTCCACGTCCGCCACCTTTTATATTGATAATAGATTGTCCAATCATTGCACAACCACCCATTCCGCCAAACAAACCAGTAATGATATTTGCGCCACCTTGTGCCATACATTCTCTGTTTGAATTTCCACGCGTTTCGGTCAAATCATCAATTAAATTTAAAGTCATTAAAGATTCAATCAACCCAATAGCTGCTAAAATTAATGCATACGGAAAGATGAATTTAAGTGTTGTAAAATTCATAGGAATTTCAGAAAACGTTTCTAAATGTGGTACAGGGAAACCTCCTTTTAAACCTTCACCACCACCATCACGAATAAAAGAACCGACAGTAGCTACGTCGAAATTAGAGAAGATAGCAATTCCTGAAACTACCAAAATTGCAATCAATGCTTCTGGTAATTTTTTAGTGGCTTTGATTTTTGGTAAACCCCACATTAAAAGCATTGTTAAGGCAACCAAACCAATCATTAACCATAAATTTTGTCCTTGTAACCATACATTTTCTCCATCAACTTTTTTGGTAAACATTCCTAATTGAGAAATGAAAATTACAATAGCTAATCCGTTTACAAATCCCATCATTACAGGATGTGGAATCAATCTTACAAATTTACCTAGTTTTAAAACTCCTGCTAAAACTTGTATAATTCCCATTAAAATTACGGTAGCAAATAAGTAATATAATCCAAGGTTTTCTCCAGATGTTCCCATGGCATTTCCTTCAGCAACCAAACTAACCATTACAACTGCTAAGGCACCTGTTGCTCCAGAAATCATTCCAGGTCTTCCTCCAAAAATAGCGGTAATGAAACCAACCATAAAAGCGGCGTACAAACCTACTAACGGATCTACACCTGCTACAAACGCAAACGCTACAGCTTCTGGCACTAAAGCCAAGGCAACTGTAATTCCAGACAATACATCGTTGCGTACGTTTTTTACTCTCTTTTGGATAAATTCAGTCATAATTTTTTACAGATTTCTAAAAGTGGGCAAATATAGATGATTTTTTAGAGACTAATTGTAAGAAAGTTAGCTGTTTTTTGCAAACTCATTAAAGACTAAAGTAATATTTGTATAGGTTTTTTCTAATGCTTTTTTTGTAGAGATAGCATCTTTAAAAACGGCTTTTGTAATTCCTTCTTCTGTTTGTGGTATTGGTTTTTCTTCAAAATCAGTATGCATTAAAAACCAGCTGGTTTCTTTTAGTTTTCTTTTTCCTTTTTGATAAAAAAGATGATAGGTTTTTAAAAGAAATTTATCAATGATTAAATTAGAAACACCACATTCTTCTTCAACTTCTCTAATAGCAGTTTTTTCAATACTCTCTCCTTTTTCGATACGTCCTTTGGGTAAATCCCACTTTTTACTTCTGTAAATAAATAAAATTTCTTTTTTTGTGTTTAGTACTAATCCGCCTGCGGCAGAAACAATAATAAAATTTTTTAAAAATGTTTTCCAAACTTTCTGTACATCTATACAGTATAAAATGGCTCCTTTTATAGTTTCTTTTCGGAGTTTGTAGAAAATTTCATCAATATTTATGTCTTTGTAAGTGTATACAAGAAAATCCTTTTCTTTATTTAAAGAATCTGTTAAGATAATTGGCTTGTCATTTACAAAAACTTTATACATTTGTAGGATGATTTTACACAAAGATACAGCAAAAAAAACTGCCGAACTATTATTGAGTATAAAAGCAATAAAATTGAGTCCAAACAACCCATTTGTGTGGGCTTCTGGTTGGAAATCACCTATTTATTGCGATAATAGAATAACACTTTCATATATAGAAACTCGTAATTTTTTATCAAAAGAGATGGCGAAAATCATCAAAGAAAAATATGGGAAACCAGATGTAATTGCAGGAGTTGCTACAGGAGCAATCGCTATCGGGATTTTAGTGGCACAAGAATTGGAGGTGCCTTTTGTATATGTTAGGCCAGAACCGAAAAAACATGGTCGGAAAAATCAAATAGAAGGTTTTCTTGAAGAAGGAAAAAATGTGGTGGTGATAGAAGATTTAATCAGTACAGGTAAAAGTAGTTTAGATGCAGTAAAAGCTTTAAGAGAAGCTAAGGCTGTAATAAAAGGAATGGTTGCTATTTTCTCTTACGGATTTGATATTGCTGACAAAAATTTTAAAGAAAGTAGCGTAGAATTAACGACGCTTAGTAATTATAATAATTTGTTAGAACAAGCGCTAGATAGTAATTATATATCTGATAAAGAGTTTTCTACTTTGAAAGAGTGGAGAGCGAATCCTAGTGAATGGAAACAATAAAAACAACATAATGAATATAGAAGGAAATAAAGTTACCGTAAAAAAATCTGCAAAAGAATTGTATGAAAACTTTACACAATTAGAAAATTTTGAAGGATTAATGCCAGAAAATACCGAGAAATTTGAGGTGGATGGAGATTCGTTTTTATTCGGATTAAAAGGGATGCCAGAAATTAGATTGGTATTGAAAGAAAAGGTTGAGTATTCTAAAATTACGCTAGCCTCTGCAAGTAGTAAATTTGCGTTTACGTTGACTGCGGATATCGAAGATATATCAGAAAACGAAAGTAATGTTCAATTAAATTTTGATGGAGATTTTAACCCAATGATGGCAATGATGATTAAAAGACCTCTCACAAAATTTGTAGAGACGTTGACTGAAAATATTGAAAAATTATAAGGTTTTAAAAGAAATTTCTTTAATTCCGAATTCTTGTAAAGTTTCATTTTCTAATAGAATTTGCAGTTTTCCGTCTTTAGAAATGCTTTTAATAATACCCATAAAAAGTACATCTCTATTATTGTTTTTAAACAAGGTAGGGATGTTTTTTTTATATAAAACGTGTAAATAGTTGTTTTCTAAAATAGTATATTTTTGCTGATTTAGTAAACTAATCGTTTCTTTTAAATTTTTTAAAACACTATCTAAAAGAATATCTAAATCCAATTCTTTTTTCAATATTTTTTTTAGTGATGTTGCGTTGGGCAAATCATCAGAAAAAATAGTTTGATTCACATTCAACCCAATACCAATCACCGAAGAGTAAATGGTTTGGTTTTTTAGTACATTTTCAATTAAAATTCCACAGATTTTTTTATCTGCTGACATGATGTCATTTGGCCATTTGATACTTAATTTAGGAATTTTAAAGTTTTTTAAGGTGTTGAAAACCGCTAATGAAACAGCAAAATTTAAATACTTCTGCTGTGAAATTTTTAAATCATTAATTATTGTAAATGTACTGAATAATAGGTTTTTACCATTTTCTGAAACCCACTCATTATCGACTTGTCCACGTCCAGAAGTTTGGTTTTTTGTAACAACTGTAGTGAAGTTTTGTAGGGTTAATTTTTTTGCCAGTTCTTTTAAATAAGAGTTTGTAGAATCGGTGGCATTAAGTTTGCGTATTTTCAACTTATTAAATATTGTATAATCAACATCAATATTACATAAATTACTCGCAAAAAAATAATAACTTTGCGAAAACTTAAAAATTTTTAATGACAAAAAAACAGGCTTCGGCAGATAATTTAATTACTGCGATTATCAAAGGGATTGATGATGTAAAAGGAGAAGACATTCAGCTACTAGATTTAAGAGAAATAGAAAACACCGTGTGCGATTATTTTATAATTTGTACAGGTGGTTCTAACACGCAAGTAAAAGCAATTTCTGGATCGGTAAGAAAAGTTGTAGGTAAACAATTACAAGATAAGCCTTGGCATGTAGAGGGAGAAACTGTTGCAGAATGGGTTTTGATGGATTATGTAAATGTAGTTGTGCATATATTTCAAAAGACAACTAGAGAGTTTTATGACATTGAAAGTTTATGGGGCGATGCGAAAATAACGAAGATAAACGCAACCATTTCTTAATTTTTGAACATATTTTATGAGTGATAATAAAAAACAAAACAAAGCGAATAAACCAAAATTCAAAATTAATTTTTATTGGATTTACGGAGCTATATTTATAGCATTGATTGGTTTTCAATTTTTAAATAGTGGAGATTTAGCTTCTAAAACTTTATCAAAAAACAAATTTGATGAAATTTTAAGAGAGAATGATATTTCTAAAATTACCGTTGTAAACAATAGTACTGCTCAAATTTTCATAAAAGAAGATGCTATAAAAAAAGAGCGTTATAAGAAGCAAGTAAAATCAGCTTTTTATAGAAAAGGATCTCCTATTTTCGAATACAATTTTGGGGATCAGCAAAATTTTGAAAATCAACTTGAAAAAGCTAAGACAACGCATAAATTAGATTTTGATTTAAGAAATGACGAAAGAACAAGTATTTTTGATACGCTAATTGGTTTTTTACCATTTATTATTTTAATAGGAGTTTGGTTGTTTTTTATGAAAAGAATGTCTGGAGGTGCTGGCGGAGGCGGAGGCGGCCAGATTTTTAACATAGGGAAATCAAAAGCAAAATTATTTGATAAAGACACTGAAGTTAAAACATCATTCAAAGACGTAGCAGGATTAGAAGGTGCCAAAGAAGAGGTACAAGAAATTGTAGATTTTTTAAAAAACCCAGGGAAATATACCGCTTTAGGTGGTAAAATTCCGAAAGGAGCATTATTGGTTGGTCCTCCGGGAACAGGAAAAACATTATTGGCGAAAGCAGTTGCAGGAGAAGCAGAAGTGCCATTTTTCTCTCTGTCGGGTTCAGATTTTGTAGAAATGTTTGTAGGTGTAGGAGCCTCAAGAGTAAGAGATTTATTTAAGCAAGCAGCACAAAAGTCACCATCAATTATTTTTATTGATGAAATTGACGCTATTGGTAGGGCAAGAGGAAAGAATAGTATGACAGGTGGTAATGATGAGCGAGAAAATACTCTAAATCAGTTGTTAACAGAAATGGACGGTTTTGGTACAGATACCAATGTTATTGTATTAGCCGCAACAAATAGAGCCGATGTTTTAGATAAAGCCTTGATGAGAGCAGGTCGTTTTGACCGTCAAATTTATGTTGATTTACCAGATATTAGAGAACGTAAAGAGATTTTTGAGGTACATATAAAACCTTTAAAATTAGCAAAAGATGTTAAAATTGCTTCTTTGGCAGAACAAACTCCAGGTTTTTCGGGTGCAGATATTGCAAATTTATGTAACGAAGCTGCATTAATTGCTGCTAGACATGATAAAAAAGCGGTGCATCATCAAGATTTTTTAGATGCAGTTGATAGGATTGTAGGAGGTCTAGAAAAGAAAAATAAAGTAATTACACCGAAAGAAAAGAAAACAATTGCCTACCATGAAGCGGGGCATGCAACCGTAAGTTGGATGCTTGAACACGCGGCACCGTTGGTAAAAGTAACAATCGTTCCAAGAGGACAATCTCTGGGTGCTGCTTGGTATTTGCCAGCAGAACGTTTGATTGTACAAACAGAACAAATGTTAGATGAAATGTGTGCAACTTTAGGAGGTAGAGCTGCAGAAAAAGTAATGTTCAATAAAATATCTACGGGTGCATTAAGCGATTTAGAAAAAGTAACCAAACAAGCTAGAGCAATGGTTACAGTATATGGTTTGAATGATGAAATAGGGAATATTACCTATTATGATTCTTCTGGTAATGACGCTTTTATAAAACCATATAGTGAAGAAACTGCAAAGAAAATAGATGCAGAAATTTCTAAAATGATAGAAGAACAGTATGACAGAGCAGTAGCTCTTTTAGGAAATCATAAAGAAAAATTAACAGTACTTGCAGAATTATTATTAGAAAAAGAAGTTATTTTTAAAGATGACTTAGAAAAAGTATTTGGAAAGAGACCTTTTGAAGAAGAAAAAGTTGTCGAGAAAGATGTAGCTAAAGAAGAAGTAGAGGTACTTGAAGAGAAAATTGAGAAAAAAGAAGTTAAAGAAGAAGAAAAAGACAACAAAGATATTGATGAACAGAAATAGTATTTAATCATTCGTTTTTAACATGAGTTTTTTTAGAAAATTATTTGGTTTAGCATCCAATGAACCTGAAGAAGAATTAGCAAAAAATCAACCAGTAGAATTGTCTTTGGAAGATTCTTTTGCACATCATTTTACCGAAAAAGGAGGTAAGTTTTTATACTGTACTACAAAAAAAGAAGTGCTGTCTAACTTTAACCAAATATTAAATGAAAATAATTGGAAAGAGATTGTATGTAATGATAAGAAGTTAAGCAGTTTTGTAAGAGATAAAAGTGTACATGTTCTAAATAATATAGAAGGTTTGTCTCCTTTCTTTACGAGATGTGAACATTTAATTTCAGATACTGGAGATATTTTGTTTTCATCAAATCAATTAAAAAGCAATAAAATAGCATCTTTAACAGATAATTTTATTGTGTATGCAACTACAAGCCAGTTAGTAAAAGATATTGGACAAGGATTAACAGGGATTAAAACAAACTGTAAAAATAATATCCCTACAAATATTAGTGCTATTAAAAATTATGTTATTGGAAATAATGACGATAATTTTTTAAATTACGGTAATAATAACTCAAAAAACTTATATTTGCTCTTGTTTGAAGATTTATAAATTATGAGCAAACTTTTTGTTAGAATAACCTCTGGCCTTGTATATGTTATTTTATTTGTGGGTGCAATTCTATATTCACAAAAATCATTTATAGTTCTTACAAGTGTTTTTGCCGCCATTTCTATTTGGGAATTTTCTAAATTAATCCAATTTAGAACACTAGTTACTTATTTGTTTTTTGTAGCAATGTTATTTTTGTTATATATGTATCCAGAGGATATTTTTATAAAAATAATGTTAGCATTCACTTTAATTTGTTCTTTACAATTAATCTATCAATTGTATGTGTTAAAAACAAGTTATCCAACCAAAAAAACGTATGTTAAGGTTGATTTATCAATTCGATATATTGTTTTTTCATTTGGTTTTTTAATTTTATTTCCGTTTTTAAATGGAGAGTACAATCCGATATTATTAATTAGTATTTTAGTAATTATTTGGGTAAACGATAGTTTTGCTTTTTTAGTTGGGAAAAACTTCGGGAAAAGAAAATTATTTGAAAGCATATCACCTAAAAAAACAGTAGAAGGTTTTATAGGCGGTCTTGTTTTTTCGATGATAGCAGGCTATATTATTGCTATAAATACTGAGTTATTTTCAATTGTTAATTGGTTAATTATTTCTGTAATTACATCAATTATAGGTACGGTTGGAGATTTAGTAGAGTCTAAGTTTAAAAGGCAGGCTAATGTAAAAGATAGCGGTAAAATTATGCCTGGTCACGGTGGTTTGTTAGATAGGTTAGATAGCTTATTGCTTGCAATACCATTTGTATATTTATATATTCACTATATTATTTAAGTATGATTCGTTTTCACAAAGAAGGTTATAAAATTATTATTATTGCATTTATAATTGCAATTACAGGAATTTTAATTGCAGATAAATTTATAGGAACGCTTTGGTTACTAAAGCTAATTCAGGTAATTATTTTAATATTATTAGGATTGGTATTACAATTTTTTAGAAATCCGAAGAGAGAAACTATTGTTAATGATACTCAAATTATTGCGCCAGTTGATGGGAAAGTAGTAGTGATAGAAGAGGTTTTTGAACCAGAGTATTTTAAAGATAAACGCTTACAAGTATCTATATTTATGTCGCCATTAAACGTGCATGTAACTCGATATGCAACAAGCGGAATGATAAAGTACAGTAAATACCACCCAGGTAAGTATCTAGTTGCGTGGCACCCGAAAGCCTCCACAGAAAATGAACGCACAACTGTTGTTGTAGAGAATAAAATTTTTGGAGAAGTATTGTATAGACAAATTGCAGGTGCGGTTGCAAAACGTATTGTAAATTATGCAAAACAAGGTGATGAAGTAATACAAGGAACCGATGCAGGTTTTATAAAATTTGGATCTAGAGTAGATGTCTATTTACCTTTAGGAACTAAAATTACCGTAAAAATTGATGATAAAGTAAAAGGTGGTGAGCAAATAATTGCAGAAAAGTAATTCTAATGAATAGTGATTTAGACATAGCGTTTGAAAATGCATTTGAAAAAATTTCTAAACTAAAAGGCAAAGTTGCACCAGATGTTATGCTAAAGTTATATGCATATTATAAACAAGCAACTTCGGGAAATCATTTTTTTTTCAATAACAAAGAATCAGATGTAATTACTGCATTTAAGTTTAATGCGTGGACGCAATTAAATGGTATGCCTGAAGATGATGCTAAAAAAGAGTATATTGCCTTAGTAAATACCATAATTTAATTTTTTAAATGATTTTTCATGAAAAAAGTATTCCTTTTAATAATAGTATTTGTTTTTTTTGCATCCTGTAAAGAAAGTAAAAAGAAAGATAATTTTAAAGTAGAAGTAAAAGAGAATCTCACTTTTACTTTAAAAAAAGCTGAAAATAAAATAAACTGGATTGCTTATAAAACAACTAAAAAAGTAGGTGTAAAAGGCGAATTTAAAAAAGTGAATATTGTTAATGGAGGTGAAGGGAAAACGATTAGAGAGGCAATAAATAATACTGAATTTTCTATTCCTGTAAGCAGTATTTTTACATCAAACCCAGATAGAGATTCTAAAATAAAAAAATTATTTTTTGGAGTGATGGATAATACCGAGCTATTATCGGGTAGATTAAATATTCAAAACGATTCTACAGGTTTTGCGAATATAAAGATGAATAATATTACTCAAAAACTATCATTTACTTACACCATAAAAGACAGTGTTTTTTCTATGAATTCAGTGATGAGCCTTTCTGATTGGAATACATCTTCAGCATTATCTTCTTTAAATAAAGCTTGTGGAGATTTACATAAAGGATCTGACGGAATTAGTAAAACTTGGAACGAAGTGCTAATTAATATTTCTTCAGATTTTAAGTAAAGTATTTTTATTCGCTTTGTTGCCATTCATTAGGAAAAAGAGAAAAACCAGCGCACATTAAAGAGGAATTGTTTTTTATCACCACACAAACCCAACCCTAAAAAAACAAAAGAACTTTTATTTCCCCATCGCCTCCCTGAATAAAAGTATAGTGAAATTTATCACTGAAATTCAATGATATTTGTTAGGTTTACAGCTGAAATAAAAAAAGTTTTGAATGAACCGACTAAAAGAGGTTTTAAAAAATAAAGGTATAAGCCAAACTTGGCTAGCAAACCAAATGGATAAAAGTTATACCTCCATTAATGAGTATGCCCGTAACAAAAGACAACCAAGTTTAGAGGATTTATACAAAATAGCTGATGTATTACATATTGATGCTAGTGAGTTGTTGATTAAAAAGAAGAAAGTTGAAGTAGTCGCCGGAATTATTTGTTTTAAAAGCGAAATATTATGTGTTCAAAGACCACAAAATAAGTATAATTATATATCAGAAAAATTTGAATTCCCTGGAGGTAAAATTGAAAAAGGAGAAACAAAAAAGGAAGCACTTAAGCGTGAATTACATGAGGAGCTTAATATTTTTCCAAAAATTAAATCTTTATTTTTCACAGTTGTTCACCAGTACCCTGATTTTGAGTTGACGATGCATAGTTTTATTTGTGAAACTGAGTCTAAAGACTTAATACTTAATGAACATATCGGTTTAGAGTGGTTAACCTTAAGTGAATTAAAAAAACTTGATTGGGCAGCTGCAGATATTCCAATTGTAAATAAATTGGTAAAAAATGGATAAGATACTACAAGTGTTCAATGAAAGTTTACAAACGGGATACGTAGATAAAACTGTTTTATCGGAGGTTATATACCAACCCGAATTACTTGTAAATCAAAAAACTCCACCAAAGAAAGTGCTTTCAACAATAATTCAAGAACTTGAAAATTGTGATGAGTTTTTTATTTCCGTTGCTTTTGTCACCACAAGTGGTGTTGCTACGATAATTAACACACTTAAAGAACTTGAAAAACAGGAAGTAAAAGGAAAAATATTAGTATCTCAATATTTAAATTTCACCCAACCAGAAGCATTAAGAAAGTTATCTAAATTTGAGAATATTGATTTAAGGATAGCAACAAAGGGGAATGCTCATTCTAAAGGGTACTTATTTAAAACAAAAGAACATTACAATCTTATCATTGGGAGTAGTAATTTAACGGCTAGTGCATTAGCAACTAATAAAGAATGGAATCTAAAAGTTTCTGCTTTAAATAATAGTAGTATCGTTGAAAAAGTTCTTCAAGAATTTCAAACGGATTTTGAGCTAGGAACTAAAGTTACAGAAGAGTTTATTGTAAATTATGATAAAATATATTCTCAGCAACGTGTTTTAATAAGAGGAAATAATACGAACTTATCATTAGATAATTTAGCTCCTATAATTCCAAACTCAATGCAAATTGAGGCATTGGAAAATTTAGTAACTCTTAGATCTAAGAATAAAAACAAAGCATTAATCATATCTGCAACAGGAACGGGAAAAACTTATTTATCAGCTTTTGATGCAAAGGCATTTAATCCAAAAAAATTATTATTTGTTGTTCATCGATTAACCATTGCTAAGGATTCCTTAAAAACATTTCAACGTGTTTTTGGAAGCACAAAAACAATGGGATTGTACTCTGGGAATAAACGAGAATTAGATTGTGACTTCGTTTTTTCAACTATTCAAACGATATCCAAATCTACTCATTTAGAAAATTTCTCAAAAAACCATTTCGATTATATTATTATTGATGAATCACATCGTTCTGGAGCAGATTCCTATTTAAGACTGATTGAATATTTTAACCCAAAGTTTTTGCTTGGAATGACAGCAACCCCAGAAAGAACAGATGGTAATGATATTTTCCAGCTCTTTGACCACAACATTGCCTATGAGATTAGATTAAATAGAGCAATGGAAGAGGATATGCTTAGTTCTTTCCATTATTACGGTGTTACAGACTTATTTATAGATAACAATGAAATCGATAATAAATCAGATTTTAATTCTTTAATTTCAACAGAAAGAGTTGATAGGCTAATTGAAAAAGTAAATTTCTACGGTAGTGATAATGGGATTACGAGAGGCTTGATTTTTTGTTCAAGGAAAAAAGAAGCAATAGAATTATCTACTTTATTTAATCTAAAAGGCTTTAAAACCGTTGCGTTAACTGGTGATAGTTCTGAAGAAGAAAGAGCTAAAGCTATTGAAAAACTAGAATCAGACAGTTTAAGTGAGAAATTGGATTATATCTTTACAGTAGATATTTTCAATGAAGGAATTGATATCCCAAAAATCAATCAAATCATAATGATTCGACCTACAGAATCTGCAATTATATTCATTCAACAGTTAGGAAGAGGGTTAAGAAAAGTTGAAGGGAAAGGATATTTAACTGTAATTGATTTTATAGGGAATTATGAAAACAATTATCTAATTCCTATCGCATTATATGGAGATACTTCATATAATAAAGACTCTTTACGGAAACTAATTACAGAAGGTAGTAGAATGATTCCTGGAGCTTCTACCATCAACTTTGATAAAATTACGAAAGAGAATATATTCAAGTCTATTGACTCTGCAAAAATAAAATTACTCTCTGACTTAAAGAGAGATTACAAATTATTAAAATATAAATTAGGGAGAACACCAATGATGATGGATTTTTTGAAATATAAATCTAGAGATCCATTTTTATTTGTAGAATATTCTAAATCATATTACAACTTCACACTTAAAGCGGATAAAGATTCCTCTCCTGTTCTTAATAAGGAATTGACCAATTTATTAGAGTTATTTTCGCGTGAAATAAATAATTCTAAACGAATTGAAGAGAGTTATATCTTAAATGAGTTATTACTAAATAAAGGGTTAAATGTTAAAGAATTTCAAAAAAATATAAATAAAAAATATGGGTATCGACCAACACAAGAGACAACAGCCTCTTCTTTAGTCAATCTAAATTTTGAGTTTATTAGAAAACAAAGAAATATTCTCATTCAAGAAAATGAAACATTTATGTTTCATCAAGATTTTTTAGAGCACTTAAAGCAAGATGATTTTAGAACCTTTCTTTTAGATTCTGTTAATTATTCGATTGAAACATTCAATAAAAATTATAAAAAAGAATATTTTAAAGACGGATTAATTTTATTTAATAAATATAGCAGAAAAGATGTTTGTCGTTTATTAAATTGGGATAAGGATATTAGTTCTACGGTGTATGGATACCGCACAAACAAAAACACAACCCCTTGTTTCGTAACTTATCATAAATCAGACGAAATAGATGACTCAATAAATTATAATGATTATTTCGTGAGTCCAACTATTTTTGCTTGGGAATCGAGATCAAATAGAAGGCTTGAAAGTAATGAAATTCAGAATGTAATAAAATCAAATCGTATTCTTCTTTTTGTAAAGAAAGGAGATGGAGAAGGTACAGATTTCTATTTTATGGGTGATTGTTCAATCATTGAGAACTCAATAGAACAATCAGTTATGCCAAGTTCACAAAAGCCTGTTGTTCATTTCAAATTCCAATTAGGGCAACCCGTTTCAGATAGCCTTTACCAATATATTACCTCAAACAATAGAATTGGTTTAATTGAATCTGAAAATCAGATAAAGAAAACTAAGGTAATAAATATTCAATACAATGAAATTAAAGATGAACTTCTAGAAAACCCAATTCCTCTTTATGATTTTTATGCTGCTGCGGGTTCATTCAGCGAGATGCAATCTGAAAAAAGCTTCACATTAATTGAAGGAACTAAAAACAATAATCAAGATTATTTTGCTTGTAAAATTATAGGAGAATCAATGAATAGAGTTATTCCTAACGGCTCAATTTGTCTTTTTAAATACTATACCGGAGGAAGTAGAAATGGTAAAATTGTTTTAGTAGAAAACATTGACA
>CAZZNK010000024.1:0-27567 GCA_964655585.1 uncultured Flavobacteriaceae bacterium | reverse complement strand
TAATCAATTAATTATTGTGAAAAACAACTTGAAAAAGTGTGAGTTTGCCCTGGTAATTTACGCTACATATTATTATAGAATTCAAAAAAAATTGTATTTTGCAGTTCAGTTAACAAATAATTTACATTATGATAAAAAGAGTATTACTTATTGCATTTGTGTTGTTAGGTAGTTCAGTTATGTTTTCTCAAACAACTGTTACCGGAACCGTTAAAGATGCAAAAACAGGGGAAACACTTCCTGGTGCAAACATTAAAATATCTAGAAAAGCAGTTGGGACAACCACTGATTTTGATGGGAATTTTGTTTTAAAAGTGGCAGACAAACCACCTTTTACCATTGAGGTTTCAATGCTTGGTTACGGAATTACTAAGGTAGAAATTACTAAAAATAACCAAAAAGTTGAGGTAAGTATTGAAGAAAACGCAACTTCGTTAGACGAAATTGTGGTATCAGCATCAAGAACGCCAGAGCGCATTATGGAGTCTCCAGTAACGATTGAGAGATTAGATGCTAGAGCTATTAAGAATACATCTTCAGCATCATTTTATGATGGTTTAGAGAATCTAAAAGGAGTAGATGTAAACACGAATAGTTTAACGTTTAAATCTGTAAATACACGTGGTTTTGCAACATTTGCAAATACACGTTTTATGCAATTGGTTGATGGGATGGACAATTCATCACCAGCATTAAACTTTGCTTTAGGTAATTTATTAGGAATGTCTGAATTAGATGTAAAAACGGTAGAGATACTACCAGGAGCGTCATCAGCATTATATGGAGCAAACGCCTTTAATGGTATTATGTTTATGACAAGTAGAAGTCCATTTAACGATCAAGGAATTAGCGTTATGTTAAAGTCTGGAATTACAAGTCAAGATGCCGCAGGAGACAATAAGTTTTATGATTTTGGTATAAGAATGGCATATGCTTTTTCTGATAAATTAGCTGCTAAAGCTACGTTTTCATATTTAAAAGGAACAGAATGGTATGCAACAGACTATAGAAATACGGATGGTTCAACATACATTGCAGGAGACAGGGATTCTGACATTAACTATAATGGTTTAAATGTTTACGGAGATGAGGTTGCTACAAATATTGGAGCTGCCGCAGGTATAGGTATAGTTCCTAATGTTAGTGTAAGTAGAACAGGATATAGAGAGGTAGATTTAATGGATTATGAAGCGAAAAGTTTAAAATTTTCAGGAGCAATGCATTATCGTCCTTGGGGAAATGACCGCTTAGAAATTATTTGGAATTCTAAATTTGGAGTTGGGAATACTATTTATCAAGGACAAAATAGATATAGTATTAAAGACTTTTTTATGGAACAACATAAATTAGAATTTAAAGGTAAAAACTTTTTTGTAAGAGGATATATGACTAGTGAAGATGCGGGAGACTCATACGATACTCGTTTTGCAGCAATTAATATTAATAGGTCATGGAAATCTGATAGAGCTTGGTTTGGAGATTATATAGGTGCTTATGCAAGAGCTACCTTTGCAGGAGCAACCTCAAATGCTGCTCATATAGCAGGAAGATCTGCCGCAGATAATGGTAGGTTAATACCAGGAACGGCAGGTTTTAAAGCTGCTTTTAAGAAAGTTACTTCAGATCCAGATTTAGTTACAGGCTCTAAGTTTCAGGACAATACAAAGTTGTATCATGCGGATGCAAATTTAAATTTACGCGATTATATTGACTTTGCAGAGATTCAAGTAGGAGGTTCATATAGAAGATATTCTTTGAACTCTAACGGAAGTATTTTTACAGATTATGATGGTCCGATTAAATATGATGAGTACGGAGTATATACACAACTCCAAAAGAAATTTATGGAAGATGATCGTTTAAAATTCACAACCTCTGTTCGTTATGACAAGGCACAAAATTTTAAAGGAAGTTTCTCTCCAAGAGTTTCTCTTGCTTATGCAGGAGGTGAAAACAAGAATCATAACTTTAGAGCTTCTTTTCAAACAGGTTTTAGAAACCCAACTACGCAAGATCAATATATTGGTTTAGATGCTGGTAGAGCCATTTTAATAGGTTCTGCACCAGATAATTTAGATAGATATACATCATCACCATTAGCAGTAAACAGTACTGTTGGACAATTGGCTTTAGGAGGTGCGACTTCGGTTACACTTTCAGGAAGAAATGCGTATGATAATTCTTTTACGGTAAATTCATTAAGAGCATTTGGAGCTTCCGCAGCAGCAGGTTCACCAAACCCAGGATTACTAAAACAAGCTAGTATTGAATATGTAAAACCAGAAAAAGTAACTGCTTATGAAGTTGGTTATAGAGGTATTGCTAATGTAGCAGAGAAAAATATTACGGTAGATTTAAGTGTGTATTATAACGCTTATGAAGACTTTATTTCAACTGTTTCAGTTGTAGCTCCATTATATGGAGATGTAAGTACTTACAATCCTGCAGCAGCAGCAACAGACGTAAATACACAGTTTTTATTAAATGCAGTAGCAACTGGAGAATACCAAGCGTTTGGAGTATATACGAATTCAGCAGCAGATATTAACTCTTATGGAGCTTCTATTGGTTTGGGAACAAAAATTTTAGATGGATTTAAAATTGGTTTAAATTATACATTTGCTAGGTTTGATTTTGATCAAGCATCAGACCCAGACTTTGAAGCAGGTTTTAATACACCAGAACATAAAGTAAAATTACAGTTTGGTAAGTCAAATCTAATTAAAAACTTAGGATTTAATGTAAACGTAAGATGGCAAAGTGAGTATTTATGGGAATCAACATTCCACGATACTACAATAGACGCAAGAACAGTATTTGATGCACAGATAAACTACAAAATTCCAAAATGGAAATCAACATTTAAAGTTGGTGGAGCAAATTTATCAGGGAAAGAATACTTTAGTGCACCAGGAATTGGAGCAATAGGATCTCAGTACTATATTTCTTGGACAATTAACGATTAAAAATAATTCAGATGAAAAAAATTAAATATATATCATTATTAGCATTAACAATAGGATTTTTATCTTGTGATGTTGATAACTCTTTACCTGAAATAACAGGAGAAATGGTACCAGAAATAGCAGCAAATGCTGGTTCTGCAGATTTTTCTAAGTTTGTTTCTATCGGAGCCTCTTTTACAGCAGGTTATACTGATGGAGCACTTTTTAAAATAGGACAAGCAAATTCTTTTCCGAATATTATGGCAAAGAAATTTGCTATGGTTGGTGGTGGTGATTTTATACAACCTTTAACCAATGATAATATTGGAGGGTTGTTGTTAGGAGGAACTATGATTCAAGGACCAAGATTCTATTTTAATGGAGCGGGTCCTGTTAGGTTGAGCGCAATGCCAACAACAGAAGTTACAGTTCCGGTAACAGGAGCATTGAATAATTTTGGGGTTCCAGGAGCAAAAAGTTTCCATTTAATGGCACCAGGATACGGTAACGTTGCAGGTGTTTCAGCAGGTTTAGCGAATCCTTATTATGCAAGATTTGCATCAAGTGGAACAGCAACTGTTTTTGGAGACGCAATGACAGCGCAACCAACTTTCTTTTCTTTTTCTGAAATAGGAGGCAACGATGTGTTAAGTTATGCTTTAGCAGGTGGTGCAGGTGTAGATCAAACAGGTAATTTTAATCCAGCAACATATGGTTCAAAAGATATTACAGATCCAACAGTTTTTGGACAAGTATATAACGGTATGATTAATGGACTAACAGCAGGTGGAGCTAAAGGGGTTGTTGCAACAGTTCCTTATATTACTAGTTTACCTCACTTTACAACAGTTCCTTATAATCCAATACCTATGAACGGAGCTACGGCAGGAGCTGTAAACGGCGCTTATGCAGCGTATAATGGAGGTTTACAAGCAGCAGCAGCAGCATTGGCAGGAACAGGTTTGTTTTCTGCGGAAGAAGTAGCAAAAAGAACAATTGTTTTTTCTGCTGGTCAAAATGCAGTAGTTATTATTGACGAATCATTAACGGATTTAGGGGCAATTAATCCTGCATTTGCAGCATTACCAAAATTAAGACAAGCAACAGCTGAAGATTTAATTGTTTTATCAGCATCTTCTTTTATTGGTACAACTGTTGGAGGAAATCCTCAATATATAAACGGAGTTACAGTTCCTTTAGCTGATAAATGGGTTATTATACCAAGTGAGCAAATGGCTATTAAAACAGCAACAGATGCTTATAATACAGTTATTGAGGCAGCAGCGGCAGCAAAAGGATTGGCAATTGTAGATTTTAAAACTATTTTAGTACAAGCATCTACAACAGGAGTTTCGTTTGATGAATTTACACTAACTACCAGTTTAGTAAAAGGTGGTTTGGTAAGTTTAGACGGTATTCACTTAACAGCAAGAGGATATGCGCTTATGGCAAACAAATTTTTAGAAGCAATAGATACAGCCTATGGTTCTAATTTTATGGAAGCTACAAATGGTAAAGCGAAAGCAGGAAATTATCCTACAAACTACCCTCCAGGGATATAGTAGATAATTTATAAAACTAAAAAAGACCACAATTTGTGGTCTTTTTTAGTTTTATAAATATTTTTACACTTATTTTAAAAAGCTTTTTAACAAAATAACTAAGGGTTTTAAGGCTTCTGGTGGATTATCATCATCAAAAGTAGTAGAAGTATATAGTTTATTGCCAACTTTAATAGAAACTTCGGTATGCATTGCGCCATCAAAGAATCGTTTTGAGGAAGGAGCTTTTAGATCTCCAATTATAGAAAGGTCTATTTTCGCAATAATCTCCTCCATTTTTTTTTGTTTATCTGCGTTGATAAAATATGTTTTTGAGCTTTGTTGTGTTTTGTAAAACACATTATAATTTACTACAGTAATAGATTCTGATCTACCTCTAGTATGTGCATTGAAAACAACTTCTTTTACCTCTTTATTGGTTTGTGCGTTGCAGCCTGTAGCGATTATTAAAAGTAACATACTTAGTTTTTTATAAAATGTATTCATAGTCAATAATGATTTAATATATTAAAACTTTCAAACGGTGTGCCATTTTTATTTTAGCTCAACATTAATTTAGCTTTTTGTACGGCTTCAATAAAGATATCAATTTCTTTTTGGGTATTGTAAAAAGCAAAAGACGCTCTAATAGTACCAGGAATATTGTAAAAAGACATAATAGGTTGCGTACAGTGATGTCCTGTTCTTACAGCAACACCCAATTTATCTAAGATAGCACCGATATCATACGGATGAATCCCCTCAATATTAAAAGAAATGACAGCTGTTTTTGCAACAGTTCCGTAAATTTTTACACCTTCAATTGCTTCTAATTTTTTTGTTGCGTATTGTAAAAGGTCATCTTCATAAGATGAAATTTTATCAAAACCAATATTGTTCATATAATCTATTGCAACGCCAAAAGCAATTCCGCCACAAATATTGGGTGTTCCAGCTTCAAATTTATGAGGCAAACCTGCATAGGTAGTTTTTATGAAAGTTACGGTTTCAATCATTTCCCCACCACCTTGATAAGGGGGTAGTTTTTCTAGCCATTTTTCTTTTCCGTAGAGAATCCCTACACCAGTTGGTCCACACATTTTATGCCCTGAAGCTACATAAAAATCTACATCTAATGCTTGTAGATCTGCTTTTATATGTGGTGTAGCCTGAGCTCCATCAACTAAAACAGCAGCACCAAAAGAATGTGCTTTGTTAATAATTTCTTTTATAGGATTGATGGTTCCTAAGGCATTTGAAACATGATTACAAAATACTAATTTTGTGTTTTTATTCAATAATTTATCATAGGCGTCCATTTGTAAAGAGCCATTTTCTTGCATCGGAATTACCTTTAAAATTGCCCCTGTTTTTTCGCATAACATTTGCCAAGGAACAATATTAGAATGATGTTCTAGTGCAGAAACAATAATTTCATCGCCTTTTTTTAAAAGTGACGAAAA
The DNA here is from genome assembly GCA_964655585.1 of uncultured Flavobacteriaceae bacterium. Lineage (GTDB taxonomy): Bacteria > Bacteroidota > Bacteroidia > Flavobacteriales > Flavobacteriaceae > Polaribacter. The sequence continues at coordinate 21,618 of CAZZNK010000024.1, read as the reverse complement.
TCCTGATGCTACCATATTAATACTATGTGTTGTGCCAGATGTAAAAATGATTTCATAGGCATTTTTAGCATTAAAATGTTGTTGAATTTTAATACGAGCTTCTTCATACGCATCCGTGGCTTCTTGACTCAAAGAATGTACACCTCGGTGAATGTTTGCATTGTAATTACTGTAATAATCTACAATGGCATCGATAACCACTTGTGGTGTTTGCGATGTGGCAGCATTATCGAAATAGACCAATGGTTTTCCGTTTACTTTTCTTTGAAGGATAGGAAAATCGGCACGAATTTTATCAACAGGAAACATATTTCTTTGGTTTAAAAAAGCAAAGGTAATAGTTTCAAATAAATTCTTACATTTACAGAAGAAAAATAAAAAGTCAAATGAAATTAGTAAAAAGAATTGTATTGTTATTAATTGCAATAGTAATAACTACTGCTGTTTATCATTATCCGAAGTTAAATATTTTAGCAGGATATTCTGCGAAAAACACCAGTTCCTCCGTTTTTTTAGCACACAGAAGTTTAGCTTTTACGGATGCAAACGATAATAGTTTTTCTCCGATAAACCAAGCATCAGATAAAATAAATAAAGAAGAAAAATCTGCAACCTCTTCTGCTTTCGGGTTGTTGACTAGAAAAGCAGTTTACAGAGAGGGTTTAGGGAGTGTTTTAGTGTTAGATGATGCGGACATCGACTTAAAACCGTTGACTCCAAAACGCTCTAAATCAGATAAAAACACATCTTTTCCGTTTGGAAATGCAGCTCAGAAAAAGAAATTTTTTAAAAATATTGATTATCAAAAATTAACTACAGTTATTGATACTGCTTTTAAAACAACGAATAAAACGAGAGCAGTTTTGGTGGTGTATAAAAATCAGATTATTGCAGAAAAATATGCAGATGGTTTTGATAAAAATTCTAAAATTTTAGGATGGTCGATGACCAAAAGTATCATGGCAACTGTTTTTGGTATTTTACAGTATCAACAAAAAATAAATGTGCAAGACAAAGCACCGATTTTAGAATGGCAAACTGATGATAGAAAAAATATCACTATCCATAATTTATTGCAAATGAACAGTGGTTTAGAGTGGAATGAAGATTATAGTACCATTTCTGATGTAAGTAAAATGCTTTTTTTAGAACGTGATATGACAAAATCACAAATTGCCAAACCTTTTGTTGGAAAACCGAATGAAACGTGGTATTATTCTTCTGGAACAAGTAATTTGTTATCGGGTGTTTTGCGAAATCATTTTAAAACACACCAAGCATATTTAGATTTTTGGTACACTAATTTTATTGATAAAATTGGTATGAATTCTATGCTAATTGAAACCGATTTGTCAGGTAATTATGTAGGCTCTTCTTATGGTTGGGCAACATCTAGAGATTGGGCAAAATTTGGTTTATTATATCTTAATAATGGAAATTGGAACGGAAAGAGGTTGTTTGATAAATCTTGGGTAAAATATGTTACGACACCAACAGCAACTTCTAATGGAGAGTATGGAGCGCATTTTTGGTTAAATAGCGGAGGATATTACCCAGATTTACCTAGAAATATGTACTCTGCAAATGGCTACCAAGGACAACGTATTTTTATTTTTCCTGATAAAGATTTGGTTGTGGTTAGAATGGGGTTAACAACAATGGATTTTAATGGTTTTTTAAGTGAAGTTGTTAAAACAATTCAATAAAAAATCCTACAAATCAAACCCTAAATGTACCCCTAATTTACGAGCGATAATCTTGTTGATTCTCTTTTTTAACTCAGGTATTTTTACACTTTCTAATACGGTGTTTGCAAACGCATACATCAATAAAGCTTTGGCTTCTTTTTTCGGAATTCCGCGTTGCTGCATGTAAAACAATGCATCTTCATCTAATTGCCCAATAGTACATCCGTGAGAACATTTTACATCATCAGCAAAAATTTCTAGTTGAGGTTTTGCATTGATCGTTGCATTATCGTTTATTAAAATATTATTGTTTTGTTGGTAGGCATTGGTTTTTTGAGCTTCTTTTTCTACAATAATTTTTCCGTTAAAAACACCTGTAGAACGCTCGTTATAAATTCCCTTATAGTCTTGATGACTTTCGCAATTTGGCTCAATATGATGCACTAAAGTATGATGATCTACATGTTGTTTACCTTCAATAAGTGTAATTCCTTTTAAAATAGAATCGATATGTTCTCCTTTTTGAAAGAAGTTTAAATTATTTCTAGTAATGTTTCCTCCAAAAGAAAAAGTATGTACAGAGCAGATGCTTTCTGAATGTTGTTCTACAAAGGTATTGTCTACCAACGAAGCCTTTTTATGATCATTCTGTACCTTATAATAATCTACCGTGGCGTGTCTATCTGCAAAAATTTCTGTAACCGAATTGGTTAGCACCGCATTTTTGGTTAAACTTTGGTGACGTTCAATAATTTGTACATGGGCATTTTGGGCTACTACAATTAAATTACGAGGTTGTAACATGGTAGCATTTTCTGCTCCTGTTGTAAAATTGATAATTTGTATCGGCTTTTCTACCTCTACATTTTTTGGAATATAAATATAGGCGCCTTCTTTAGAAAATGCAGTATTTAAAGAGGTTAAATTGTCTTGTTTGGCTATTTTATTAAAATAATTTTCTATAACAGCACTGTATTTTGGTTTTGCTAAAGCGGATGATAATAAGCAGATATCCATTCCGTTATGTGTAGTTTCAGAAAGGAATGAACTGTATTTACCATCAATAAAAACAATTTTATAAGTATCTATATCATGGATAAAATATTTTTTTACATCAGCTAAATTAACGGTAACTTCTTTGTTAGAAAAAAGGCTATAATCTTGTTTTAAAACGGAATTTAATGATGTGTATTTCCACGCTTCTAATTTCTTAGTAGGAAAACCTAATTCTTCAAAATTTTGTAATGCTTTTGTACGGATATCATGTATGTCATCAGAAACTAAAGATGTTTTGCTTTCAAATGCAATGTGAGACGCTATGAGTTTTTCTTTTAAATCCATTATTGTTTCGTTATTGTTTCGTTATTGTTGTCATTCCTACGAAGGCAGGAATTTTTTACAAAATAATTCTGATTTCTTTTTATTGAAATTCCTGTTTTTGCAGAAATAGCAAACTAACCAGTACTTTATGGTGTAAGTTTTTAACTATTTATTTCTTTTTTAATCCAATCATATCCTTTTTCTTCGAGCTCTAAAGCCAACGAAGCTCCGCCAGATTTTACAATTTTACCATCGTACAAAACATGTACAAAATCGGGTTTAATATATTCTAACAGGCGTTGGTAGTGTGTAATTACAATTACTGCATTCTCTGTAGATTTTAATTTATTTACACCATTGGCAACAATACGAAGTGCATCGATATCTAACCCAGAATCGGTCTCATCTAAAATGGCTAATTTTGGTTCTAACATTGCCATTTGAAAGATTTCGTTTCGTTTTTTTTCTCCACCAGAAAATCCTTGATTTAAAGAACGAGATAAAAATTTACGATCAATTTCTAGCAATTCAGATTTTTCACGAATCATTTTTAACATATCTTTTGCAGGCATGTCTTCTAATCCTCTTGCTTTTCGGGTTTCGTTTATAGCGGTTTTTATAAAGTTTGTTACAGTAACTCCAGGGATTTCTACAGGATATTGAAACGATAAAAATACTCCCTTATGTGCTCTTTCTTCGGGTGCTAACTCGCTAATATCTTCATTATTTAAAAGAAGAGTTCCTTGTGTAACTTCGTACTCTTCTTTTCCTGCAATGATATTTGCCATGGTACTTTTTCCTGCTCCGTTAGGACCCATTATTGCATGAATTTCTCCTGCCTTAACCTCTAAATTCAATCCTTTTAAGATTGGTTTATCGTCTATACTTGCGTATAAGTTGTTAATTTTTAACATATTATTTTTTATCTAAAGTTACGGTGCTTTTCTCTTTGGTTTTTAAAGCAGCAACACGTATTATTTTTTTAATTTCGAAATTATTATCCCATCCTTCTTCTCCTTTAGGTTTTGGGCTGATAATTCCTCTAACTTCAACCAAAACAAAATCGGTATCTTCTTTTTTAAAAGGAATTGCTTGTTTATTAATTTGATCTACTTTTTCATTCAAAATTACATTATAGATCTCACTATTTGTTTTTAAAACAGCAGCATCAGCATAGTAGACAAAGGCTCCTTTTAGTAGTGTTAAGCCATCATTAGGGTTAACAACTTCTTTTTTTGTTTCTTTTTTACAGTTTGTAAATACTGTAATAGCTAAAAGAAGAATAATTATTTTTTTCATTTTTTCACTAATTTATCCAACACTTCCTTCTAGTGATATTTCTAATAATTTTTGTGCTTCTACAGCAAATTCCATCGGTAACTTATTCAGAACATCTTTACTAAATCCGTTTACAATAAGTGAGATGGCTTTTTCAGTATCAATTCCTCGTTGATTACAATAAAACAGTTGATCTTCACCAATTTTACTAGTGGTTGCTTCGTGTTCTATTTGTGCTGATGCATTTTTTGCTTCGATATAAGGAAATGTATGTGCGCCACATTCGTCTCCCATGAGTAATGAGTCGCATTGCGAAAAATTACGTGCATTTGTAGCTCTTTTATTAATTTGCACCAAACCTCGATAACTATTCTGAGATTTTCCTGCGGATATTCCTTTTGATATAATAGTTGATTTGGTGTTTTTACCCAAATGAATCATTTTTGTACCTGTATCTGCTTGTTGATAGTTGTTGGTTACCGCAATAGAATAAAATTCTCCAACAGAATTATTTCCTTTTAATATGCAACTAGGATATTTCCATGTTACAGCACTTCCTGTTTCTACTTGTGTCCAAGAAATTTTTGCATTGGTTTCGCACAAAGCTCTTTTGGTTACAAAATTAAACACCCCACCTATTCCGTTTTTATCTCCTGGAAACCAGTTTTGTACGGTAGAGTATTTTACTTCAGCATCATCCATTACTATAATTTCTACTACCGCTGCGTGCAATTGATTTTCATCTCTTGCAGGTGCCGTACACCCTTCTAGATAACTTACATAAGAGCCTTTATCAGCAATTAAAAGAGTACGTTCAAACTGTCCTGTACCTCCTTCATTTATTCTAAAATAGGTTGATAATTCCATTGGGCAACGAATGCCTTTCGGAATATAACAGAAGGATCCATCCGTAAAAACAGCCGAATTTAATGCGGCATAAAAATTATCTGTTTGCGGAACAATACTTCCGATATATTTTTTAACCAACTCAGGATGTTCTTGAATTGCTTCGGATATAGGCATAAAAATAATGCCTTTTTTAGCCAAAGTGTCTTTAAAAGTGGTTGCTACGGACACGGAATCTACCACAATATCCATTGCAATATTGTTCATTTTTTTTTGTTCATCGATTGAAATCCCTAGTTTTTTATACATTGCTAGTAATTCAGCATCAACATCATTTAAAGTTTTATTTGGGTCTGCTTTTTTAGGTGCAGAATAATAAGCGATATCTTGAAAATCGGGTTTTTTGTAGTTTACATTTGCCCAATCAGGTTCTTCCATTTTTTGCCAAATACGAAAGGCTTCTAACCTCCAATCTGTCATCCATTGAGGTTCGTTTTTCTTTTTAGAAATAGCACGAACAATGTTTTCGTTCAATCCTTTTGGAAATGTTTCTGATTCAATATCAGTATAAAAACCATATTCATATTCTTGGTTTTCTAATTCTTTTTCTAAATCGTCTTCGGTATACTTTGCCATTACTTATCTACTTTAAAAACTTTTAAACTATAGTGAAAACGATTCTCCACATCCACAAGTTCTATTTGCATTTGGGTTGTTAAATACAAACCCTGTTCCGTTTAAACCACCAGAATAATCTAAAGTAGTACCTACCAAATACAAGAAACTTTTTTTATCAACAACAATTTTTACATTGTTACTTTCAAAAACTTTATCTTCTTCTTTTTGGGTTTTATCAAAAGTCAAATCATAAGATAAGCCAGAGCATCCGCCACTTTTAACACCTACACGAACATAATCTGTAGTGGCATTAAAACCATCATCTAACATTAACTCTATGACTTTCTTTTTTGCGATGTCGGAAACTTTTATCATAATATTAAAAAAGATTAAATCTAAATAAAGGACAAATATACATACAAATTATGAGACCTTTAAGCTGTTTTTAATCAAGAAAACAAATGCTTTGATAAGTTTTCTTGAAGATGTGTTTATCTTTGCAAAATGATTGAAGATAAAAACCAGAGCAAAACGTCATTGTCTGAACTAGGAGAGTTTGGATTAATTACCCATTTAACGCAATATTTTACACCGCAAAACGCATCAACTGTAAAAGGAGTTGGTGATGATGCAGCAGTACTAAAATCAACTAAAAAACAAAGGTTAATTACCACGGATTTGTTGATTGAAGGTGTGCATTTTGACTTGAGTTATATGCCTTTAAAACATTTAGGTTACAAAGCGGTGATGGTTAACTTATCAGACGTGTATGCAATGAATGGAGTCGCAGAACAAATTACGGTTTCTATCGCAGTTTCTAATCGGTTTACTTTAGAGGCATTAGAAGAATTATATGCAGGAATTCAACTTGCTTGTAAAACGTATAAAGTCGATTTAATTGGAGGAGATACAACCTCGTCAACCAAAGGAATGTTAATTTCTGTTACTGCAATTGGTACTGCAGAAAAGCAAGATATTGTATATAGAAATGGCGCAAAACCAACAGACTTAATTGTAGTTTCGGGCGATTTAGGTGCGGCGTATTTAGGTTTACAAGTCTTAGAAAGAGAGAAACAAGTGTTTCAGGTAGATCCTAAAAATCAACCAGATTTAGATAATTATACTTATTTAATTGAGCGTCAATTAAAACCTGAAGCAAGAAAAGACATTGCAGGTATTTTAAAAGAATTAGAAGTAAAACCTACTTCTATGATTGATATTTCAGACGGATTGTCATCAGAAATTATGCATATTTGCTCGCAAAGTAAAGTGGGTTGTAAAATTTACGAAGATAAAATTCCGTTAGATCCACAAGTAATTTCTACTTGCGAGGAGTTTGAGATGGATAGTACGATGGTGGCATTAAGTGGTGGCGAAGATTATGAGTTGTTGTTTACCGTTCCTATTTCTGATTTTGAGAAGATAAAATCAAATCCGAATTTATCAATAATCGGACATATTACAGATAAAAATGATGGGATGAATTTGGTAACTCGTGCTAATCAAGAAATAGAGTTAAAAGCACAGGGTTGGAATGCTTTGAAAGAGTAGTTTATCATTTTTTTGTATAAATTTCTCTGTCATTCCTGCGAAGGCAGGAATCTAAAAAAGCATTAATTTAAAGCCACAAATTCTTTTAAAGCCATAATTAACTCCTTTTTATTTTCGATATGGCTCATATGCCCTTCGGATAAGAGGTATGTTTTTATTTGATTTTCCTCAGCAAAACTCAATAACTTTTTAGTGTTTACAACCGAGTCTTTTTTGCCAATAACAATTTCTTTTTTAAAGGTTGCTTTTTTAAAAAACATTTCAAAATTTTCTCTTATTCTCATTCCTTCTTGCGATGCAATATATCCTTGAAGAGGTGTTTTTAGAGCAGTTTTTAGGGCATTTTTTAATTCAGGTTTAAAAGCCGTTCTGCTCGATTCGCTAAATAAGTTGGTAAACGATAATCGTACAATATTGTTAAAGTTGTTTTGCGCCATTTTGTTGGCTCGTAAACGCAAATGTTTCCGCTCTTCATCATCAGCAAAAAATGTAGCATTCATTAAACACAAACCTTTCATAGTTTTTGGGTATAATTTTGCATATGCCAAAGCAACGTAGCCACCCATAGAATGCCCAATAAGTTGATATTTTCTTAATCGTAAACTTCTTAAAACAGCATGTACAATTTCTGCTTGCTCTTCCATAGAATGCACATAGCCTAAACAAGCCGTTTTTCCGTGCCCTAATAAATCAATAGTAATTATTCGGTTTTTTTTTACTAATTCTGGAACAATATTTTTCCACATAGAACTGTCTTCTAAAAAACCATGTAATAAAACAACTACAGCTCCTTTTCCTGTGGATGAAAAGTGTATTTTGATATTTTTGTAGTTGATAAAATTTTGCATATTAAATAAGGAATCTTTAATTTTTTAATCGCTTAATAACAGAAAATGCTTTATCTACAAAAACATCTTCAACTAAGATTGTAAATTCATTTGTTGTAGAAATAACCTCGTATAATGCAATTCCTTCCCAAGCTAAACGTTTAAAAATTTGATAATACAAACCTGTAACTTTAGAATTGTTTTTAGGTAGATTGATACTGATTGCTGTTAAGTTTTCTTGCAAACCAATTTGATTTTCACTGATAAAATATTTTGAAACTTCTTTTTTTTCAGAACTTGAAATCATAATATTACTTTCATGAATACCACGAGTAAAAGCATAAAAAATTGTTTTTTGTATACTAATTTTTTTTAAAAGATTAGAATGGCTTTCAATCATTGTTTTAGAATTTTTAAAGGTAAAACTACTAAGGTTTGATCTTACAGTAATATCTCCTAAACTTTTTAAAACTAGTTTTAAACGTATTGAATTATTTACGTTTTTTGGAGAACCATACCTTCTTAAAGCCATCATTATTGCTCCTGATTTTACAGATTTTTTAAGCATCAAGCCTATTGGTTTTTTCAATTCTTCTGCCAATGCCGAGTAATTAATGATACTTCTAGAAAGCGCCTCTTCTAGAAAAGGTTGCGCAATTAATATTTCTTCAACACAAGATGCAATAGTTTTCATATGTTAACTATATAACAATTTGTGTAAAAATAGTGTATTATTTTTATTTATATGGATTTAGTTTTCTTTCAATATATATTTGCCGTATAAATATCAAAAATGAAAATATTAAAATTTGGAGGTACATCTGTAGGGACAGTTCAAAACATGATTAATGTTAAAAATATTATTAATAACGGAGGTAAAAAAATTATTGTTTTATCAGCAATGTCTGGAACTACCAATGCATTGGTTTCAATATCTAATAATATTGAGAGAGGAAATAAAACAGGTGCATTACAAATTATAGAAAAATTAGTTGATGATTATAATAAAGTTGTTTTAGAATTATTAAATAGCTCTGAATTATCTCAAGAAGTAGGAAATTATTTAGATTTAATTTTTAATGAACTTAGATCATATATAGATGAAAAATACAGTGTACTATTAAGTAATAAAATAGTTTCGAAAGGAGAATTATTGTCTACCTTTATTTTTAGTAGGTTTTTAATACAAGAAGGTATCAAAACATGTTTGTTTTCTGCACTTGATTTTATGCGGATAGACAGGAATAAAGATCCAGATAATTTTTATATTAAGAAAAATTTAAATCGAATGATTGATGAATTTTTACCTGCGAATATTTATATTACACAGGGTTTTATCTGCCTTGATGCAGATGGTAATCTTTCTAATTTACAACGAGGAGGAAGTGACTATACCGCCACAATTATCGGTTCAGTTATAGAAGTAGATGAAATTCAAATCTGGACAGATATTGATGGGTTTCATAATAACGACCCAAGATTTGTTGAAAATACACACGCTATTTCTAATTTATCATTTGACGAAGCAGCAGAATTAGCTTATTTTGGAGCCAAAATTTTACATCCTCAAACAGTTATGCCAATTCGTGAATTAGGTATCCCTGTTAGATTAAAAAACACGATGCAACCAAATGCAAAAGGAACCTTAATTTCAAATGAGGTTCATGGAGAAGGAATAAAAGCAATTGCTGCCAAAGATAATATTACAGCAATTAAAATTAAATCTGCAAGAATGTTATTGGCTTATGGTTTTTTAAAAAAAGTTTTTGAAATTTTCGAAAAGCATGAAACCTCTATTGATATGATTACAACTTCTGAAATAGCAATTTCTTTGACTATTGATGATGATACGTTTTTAAGATCAATTGTTAGTGAATTAGAAAAATTTGCTAGAGTACAGGTTGATAGAAATCAAAGCATTGTCTGTTTGGTAGGAAATTCCATTATTTATCATCAAGATACACATCAACTATTTCAGGTATTACAAGATGTAAATATTCGTATGATTTCTTATGGAGGCAGTAATAATAATATATCATTATTGGTTAATACTGATGATAAGATAAAAACACTTCAAAAAGTGCATAATTATGTTTTTGTTGAATAAAAAATAGTAGAATAATTTACTATTTTAGCAATCTAAACTTTAAAGACATTGTTAAACCACTACACATATCAACATGCAACATCTAAAAACTGGGTAACATTTGTACATGGAGCTGGTGGTAGTAGTTCTATTTGGTATAAGCAGATTAGAGCGTTTAAAGAACAGTATAATGTGCTGGTTCTCGATTTAAGAGGACACGGAAAAAGTACAACGATGCTACTAGAATCTTTTAATTCTAAATACACCTTTGATGTAATTACAGATGACATTATAGCCGTTTTAAACCACCTTAGTATTAAAAAATCTCATTTTGTAGGGATCTCTTTAGGAACCATTTTAATTAGAAATTTAGCAGAAAAAAATGCAAGTTTTGTAAAAAGTATGATTTTAGGCGGTGCAATAATTAAGTTTAATTTTAAATCGAAAGTATTAATTCGGTTCGGTAATATTTTTAAATCTGTAATTCCGTATTTATTACTGTACAAGCTTTTTGCATTTATTATTATGCCCAAAAAAAATCATAAAAAATCACGTTTATTGTTTATAAACGAAGCAAAAAAATTATGCCAAAAAGAGTTTATCAGATGGTTTCGATTAACAGCAGAAATCAACCCATTATTACGCTTGTTTAGAACAAAAGATGTTAAAATACCAACGTTATATGTAATGGGAGCAGAAGACCATTTGTTTTTGCCGTCTATTAAAAAAGTATCCTCAAAACACCTAAACTCTTCATTATTGGTGATAAAAAAATGCGGACACGTTGTAAATGTAGAACAGCCGAATATTTTCAATACAGAAACACTTCGTTTTATAAAGACGGTTTATTAAGAAGTTGTTTTTTAGGAATGTTACTCATTGCTCTTTCTGCAATTGCGGTAATTGTTAAAGATGGGTTTACACCAATATTTGCCGAAATCATAGCTCCATCAATAATAAACATATTTTCATATCCAAATACATTGTTATTTTTATCAATAACCCCTTTTTTGTCATTTTCTCCCATAACAGCACCTCCTAAAATATGAGCTGTAGAAGGAATTCCTAAGAGTGTTTCTAAAATAAAAGACATTTTTTTTCCGTTGATAATTTTACTGTATTTTTTTGAAACCTCAATAGATTCTGGAATAAATGGACTCGGTTTTTTGCCAGATGAAACGGTAGATTTTAGTGTGCCAAAAATGCTTCTTTTAAAAGTTAATGTACTATCAATAGTTTGCATAAATAATAAAACCACATTGTTTTTAGACCAACTATTTGTAAAGTATATTTTTAGATAATCTATGGGCGATTTAAAAAATGTAGTAATTACTTTAAAAACACGAATAAAAATATTGTTTCCTGTAGCAAAAGGAAGGTGAAAGAGTTTCCAAAAACCAGAGCCTTTTCCGTACCTAACTATTTCTAAATGACTGTTTTTATCTATGTGCAATACCGCACCAATAGCAATGCCTTTAGAAACATCTTTGGTGGTATTTAATTTAGAAACACTTATCAATGTCTCGTTATTTGTTCTGATATCTGCACCAATTTTGTTTGATAAATGAGGTAACGATTGTTTTTTAATCTTTAATAATAGTTTAATTGTTCCTAGAACACCTCCAGAAAAAATGACTCCTTTTGTGGTAAAATGCGTTTTCTTTTTAAAGATTTTTGTGCTTGATTTAGCACTAATAATATAGCCTGTTTCTCCATTTTTTTTATCGATAGGAACAACATCAATCACCTCATTTTCTGCAAGTATTTTTGCTCCTCTTTTTTGTGCTAAATACAAATAATTTTTATCTAAACTATTTTTAGAATTTTCTCTACATCCCGTCATACAAGCGCCACAAAAGGTGCAACCTGTTCTTTCGGGACCTTCGCCGTTAAAATAGGGATCTTTTGCTGTGACACCTTTTTTGCCAAAGTAAACACTTACGTTGGTGTGTTTAAATTGATGTAAAATGTTATTTTCCTTTGCTAGTTGTTGCAACTCAAAATCGCCATTAAACAAATGCGGATTTTTACTTGCTCCTAACATTTTCAACGCAGTTTTGTAAAAAGGTTGTAATTCGGTTTCCCAGTCAGCAAGTGTATGCCAACTTCCTGTTTTAAAAAAAGGAGTTTTAGGAATGGGCAATGTATTTGCATAGACTAAAGAACCGCCACCAACACCAGTGCCAGAAAGTACAAAAAGGTGTTTGAAAAATGAGATTTTCATAATTCCAAAAAATCGAAAAATAGGAATCCACAACCATTTTTTAAGCTGCCAATTTGTTTTTGCAAAATCTTTAGATTGGTACCATTTTCCTTTTTCTATCACTAAAACTTTGTAGCCTTTTTCTGATAAACGTAGTGCGCTTACAGACCCTCCAAAACCACTTCCAATAATAATATAATCGTAATCCACTTTTAAGAGTTCATTAAGCTTTCAATTTCATCAGCTTCAATAGGAATATTACGCATTAAATTAAAAGGTTCTCCGTTTTTTTGAATCACTACATCATCCTCTAAACGAATTCCAAAACCTTCGTTAGGAATATAAATACCTGGCTCTACGGTAAACACCATATTTGCTTGCATGGGTTCGGTTAAAATCCCGTAATCATGTGTGTCTAAGCCCATGTGATGTGAGGTTCCGTGCATAAAGTATTTTTTATATGCAGGCCAATCTTTAGCTTCATTTTGTACGTCAGCTTTGTCTAACAAACTTAAACCTAACAATTCTGAAGTCATTAATTTACCTACTTCGATATGATAATCTGCCCAAATTGCACCTGGAACTAATAATTTTGTAGCCTCGTTTTTTACACGATTTACAGCGTTATACACTGCTTTTTGTCTGTCGGTAAAACGTCCAGAAACAGGAATTGTTCGTGTCATATCAGAAGAATAATTAGCATATTCTGCACCTACATCTAGCAAGATTAAATCACCTGCTTTACATTGCTGATTATTTTCAATATAGTGCAATACATTGGCGTTGTTTCCACTAGCAACAATTGGTGTGTATGCAAATTTCTTAGAGCGATTTTTTAGAAACTCATGCATAAATTCAGCTTCAATTTCAAACTCCCAAACATTTGGTTTTACAAAGTTTAAAATTCTACGAAACCCTTTTTCGGTGATATTACACGCATTTTGAATTAAATCGATTTCTATTTGATTTTTTACAGAACGCAAACGCTGTAAAATAGGGTTGCTTTTTGCTACTGAATGTGCAGGGTATTTTGCTAACAACCATTTGGTAAAACGATCTTCGCGGGTTTCTGTTTCTACATTTGCTCTGTAATGCTCGTTGGTATTAATATATACGGTATCGCATTGTGTCATGATTTCAAACATAATTTTTTCCATGTCTTGTAACCAGTATACTGTTTTAATTCCAGCCGTTTGTAACGCTGCTTTTTTGGTTAATTTTTCACCTTCCCAAACCGCAATATGTTCATTCGTTTCTTTTAAAAATAGTATTTCTCTATGGCTTTCCTTGGGGCAATCAGGAAACAATACCAAGATACTTTCTTCTTGATCTACACCGCTTAGGTAAAAAATATCACGATGTTGCTCAAAGGGTAATGTACTGTCTGCACTTACGGGGTAAATATCATTACTATTAAAAACCGCTAAACTATTCGGTTTCATTTTTGTAGTAAAACTTTTACGGTTTTCGATAAATAAATTACGGTCTATTGCGTGGTATTTCATGATGAAGAATTTTGTAAAAACAAAGATACTGATTCTTCAATAAAGAAAAAACCTCACAGGTTTTAAAATCGGTGAGGTTTTTTGAAATAGAGATTACCACATTCGTTCTTCATTCGTAATGACAAGCAGTACATTTGTTATTACGAGGAGTTTTTTACGACGAAGTAATCTGTGTTTACTGAACAGAAAAATTGCTTTGTACTAACGCAATGGAATAAAAGAACGAATGAAAGTGAGGGTTTAACTTTGAGTTTAAGTCCTCACTAAAAACGGAAATTTTAGTTTGACTTACTCCCTCTCCAACGAGATTTTTTTGGTTTGTTTTTCTGTGGATGTTGAGATTTGTTTTCTGATGAGTTTCGAGAATCTCTAGAAAACGGTTTTTTTGAACTAGACTTTTGACGTTTATTATTTCTCTGTTGTGGTTTTTTTTCTGATGATTTTTGCGTTTCATCCTCAGAAATATCAAAACCTCTTAACTCCTCAATTTTTAATTTTTGACCGAGTAGTTTTTCGATACCTCTTACATATTCTAGCTCTTCATTGGCTACCAAAGAAATAGCTTCCCCACTTGCACCTGCTCTACCAGTTCTACCAATTCTGTGTACATAATCTTCGGGTACATTTGGTAGCTCGTAATTTACAACGTGTGGTAATAACGGAATATCTAATCCACGCGCTGCAATGTCTGTAGCTACTAAAACACGAATTGTATTTTCTTTAAACCCGCTTAACGCTTTGGTTCTTGCTCCTTGGCTTTTGTTACCATGAATTGCCGCAGCAGAAATACCTTTGTTAAGTAATTTTTTTGTTAAGTTATTCGCTCCGTGTTTGGTTCTTGTAAAGACCAAAACTTGGTTCCAATTTCCATCAGAAATTAATTTTGTAAGAAATCCTGCTTTTTTACTTTTAGGGACTCTATATATTTTCTGAATTACTTTTTCTGCTGTAGAATTTTCAGGAGTAGCCTCTACTAAAATAGGGTTGGTTAAAAAATCGTTAGATAATTTTTTGATCTCTTTAGAAAATGTTGCCGAAAACAATAAAGTTTGTCTTTTTGTAGGTAAAAAACTCATGATTTTCTTCATATCCCGCAAAAAACCCATATCTAACATTCTATCGGCTTCATCTAAAATTAAAAGGTCTACTCGTTTTAAAGAGAGCTTTCCTTGATTGTGTAAATCTAACAATCTACCTGGTGTTGCTACTAAAACATCAATACCACTTCTTAAAGTTGCAATTTGTGCTTTGGGTTTTACACCTCCAAAAATTACGGCAGCTTTTATATCTACATACTTACTATATTCTCTTACGTTTTCGTACACTTGTGCCGCTAATTCTCTTGTAGGCGTTAATACCAAAGCACGTATAGGTCTGTATTTTGGGTTTTTAGTTTCTGTAATAATTTGTAAAATAGGCAAGGTAAAACCTGCTGTTTTTCCTGTTCCTGTTTGTGCAGATGCCAATATATCTTTTCCTTTTAAAATTACAGGAATTGCTTTTTCTTGTATTGGCGATGGTGTAGTATATCCTTTCTCCTGTACTGCTTTTAATAATGCAGGTAATAATCCTAATTCTTTAAACGTCATAAATTCTTTTTCTAAACAACAAAATGTTGTTTTTTATATGGGCAAAGATACAGTTAATTATTAGGAGTAATTACAATAAAAAAAAGCACCATTTTTGATGCTTTTCTGTTGTCTAGGAATAAGAAAAATTATTTTATAGCTCCTTTTATAAAACCAATAATAGCCATTAAAGCACCTCCGCCAACACCACCTTCAACAAGGTTTCCAAGAATGTTTGTAAGTGTCATTTCTGCCCCTCCTAAATCCATTCCTAATAACCCTAAAAGATAGCTACCTAAGCCTCCACCAAGAATCCCTACAATTGAGTTTCCAAGGGTTCCTAAAGAATACTTTTTTAATAATTTTCCTGCTAGATTTCCACCTAACGCACCACTAATTAAACTGATAATTAATTCCATAATATTAAATATATTTGTTAGTTAATGCCTGTAATTTAATAGTTTATTCTTAAAAAGAAAAATTTTGTTGATAACTTTCAGCCATGTGTTAGTGTGAAATGTTTGTTAAATTTTTTGAATATCTTACTGTTTATAGTAACTTCATCGTTTTTAAAACAACCGAACTAATGAAAATATTTTCAACTTTTTTTATTGCATTTTTTATTACTATTTCTGCCGTTTTTGGGCAAGAATCTTTGGTAAAAAACATTCCTTTTAAAAATATCGGACCTACAATTATGAGTGGTCGTGTGGTAGATATTGCTATAAATCCAAACAATGTTATTGAGTTTTATGTGGGTTATGCCTCTGGAGGATTATGGTATACCAATAATAACGGAACCACTTTTACGCCAGTAATGGACAATTCTCTAACACAAAATATTGGAGATATTGCTGTGGATTGGAATAGCGGTACAATTTGGGTAGGAACAGGTGAAAAAAACTCGTCTCGTTCTTCATATGCAGGTATTGGTATTTTAAAATCTACGGATAAAGGTAAAACTTGGAACAATGTTGGTTTGCCAGATTCACATCATATTGGGCGAATTTTAATCAACCCCAAAAACCCGAACGAAGTTGTTATCGGTGTGATTGGTCATTTGTATTCTTCGAATACAGAGCGTGGAATTTTTAAAACGATGGATGGAGGTGAAACTTGGAAAAAAACATTATTTATTGATAAAAATACAGGAATAATAGATATACAACCTGCTCCAAATAATTTTAGCATATTATATGCCGCTTCTTGGGAGCGAGAGCGAAAAGCGTGGAATTTTGATGGAAATGGTAAGAATTCTGCTATTTATAAAAGTATAGACGCAGGAAACTCTTGGGTAAAAATTTCTGATAACAACGGTTTTCCAAACGGAAAAGGTGCTGGAAGAATAGGTTTAGCTGTTTTTAATGAAAACACAGTGTATGCTTATCACGATAGCCAATTTAGAAGAGCAAAAATTAAAAAAGAGAAAACATCAACAGGGTTTGTTAAAGAAGATTTTAAAACAATGTCGGTGGCTGCGTTTTTAAAATTATCAGACAAAAAACTAAATAGTTATTTAAAAAGAAATGGATTTCAAGAAAAATACAGATCCGAAAATGTAAAGCAATTGGTACGTTCTGGAAGCGTAAAACCAATCGATTTAGCAAAGTATTTAGAAAATGCGAATTCCTTATTATTTGACACTCCAGTAATTGGCGCAGAGGTTTTTATCACCGAAAATGGCGGAAAATCTTGGACAAAAACACACAAAGGAAATTTAGACGGATTGGTTTTTTCTTATGGATATTATTTTGGCGAAATTAGAGTAGATGCACAAAATAAAAATAGTATTTATGTAATGGGTATGCCTATTTTAAAATCGAAAGATGGTGGGAAAACGTTTACATCCATCAGTAGAGAAAACGTGCATGCAGATCATCAAGCATTATGGGTAAATCCGAAGAGAAAAGGACATTTAATCAACGGAAATGATGGTGGATTAAATATTTCTTATGATGATGGTGAAAGTTGGACAAAATTAAACAACCCTTCAGTAGGGCAATTTTACACGGTGTATGTAGACAACCAAAAACCATATAATATATATGGAGGTTTGCAAGATAATGGTGTTTGGACAGCGAAACATACCGCAAGAATTGATAAAAGTTGGCAGCAATCTGGTCAAAATCCCTACAAAAGTTTAATGGGTGGAGACGGAATGCAAGTTGCTGTAGATAATCGAAATTCTGACATTGTTTATACAGGGTATCAGTTTGGTAATTATTATAGAATCAATAGAAAAACAGGTAAAAATACATACATACAACCAAAGCATGTTTTGGGAGAAAATCCGTATCGGTTTAATTGGCAAACCCCTATTCAGTTATCTAAACACAATCAAGATATTTTGTATTTAGGAAGCAATAAATTGCATCGTTCTCTAAATAAAGGTGATGATTGGGAAACCATTTCGGGCGATTTAACTAACGGAGGTAAAAAAGGAAATGTTGCTTACGGAACTTTAACTTCTATTAGTGAAAGTCCGTTTCAATTTGGACTTATTTATGTAGGTTCTGATGATGGTTTGGTACATGTTACCAAAAATGGAGGAGGTAGTTGGATAAAGATTTCTAATTCTTTTCCGAAGGGTTTGTGGGTTTCTCGTGTTATTGCATCATCTCATAAAAAAGGAAGGGTTTTTGTAAGTTTAAACGGATATCGTTTTGATGATTTTATGCCTTATGTATATGTTTCTGATGATTATGGGCAGACATGGAAAAATATAGGAAATACACTTCCTGCTTCGTCTGTAAATGTAATAAAGGAAGATCCAGAAAATAAAAACCTATTGTATTTAGGAGCAGATAATGGTTTGTACGCTTCTTTTGATAGAGGAAATTCTTGGCAAGCTTTTCAAAACAATTTACCGAAAGTTGCAGTGCACGATTTGGTAATTCAGCCAACAGCAAAACATTTAATTGTTGGAACTCACGGGCGTAGTTTGTACAAAGCAAATATTGCTTCGTTACAATTATTTACTGATAAAATTGCTTCAAAACCTGTGCATATTTTTGCTGTAAATTCTATTAGAAAAAGAGGTTCTTGGGGAAGCTCTTGGAGTAAATGGTTAGCGCCAAATGTGCCAAAAATTGTAATTCCATTTTATGTAAAATCAAACAGAAAAATAACGATAGATGTGTTTTCTGGTAAGACAAAAATCAATTCTTTTACTGCTGATGCTAGCAGAGGTTTTAATGAAGCGGCTTACGATGTTTCTTTTTCTAAAAAGGGAAAGAAAAACTATCTAAAAAACAACAAAGACGCTATTGTAACAAAAGCTAAAAATGGAGTTTACTATTTACCAAAAGGAAAATACACAATTAAAATCGATGCTGTTTCCTCAACTTTTGAAGTAAAATAATTCTAAAGTTTAATGAAAAAAACAACACTTGTAATAGCTGTTTTGTTTGTAACACAAAGTTTTGCCCAATCTAGTTTACAGAAGTTTTTCAACCTTTCAGCACCTAAAAGAATGTGGGTATTGTTTCATCCTTTTCAAGCAAAAAAAGCATTAGAAATTTCTAGAGAAACTAATAAAGTTGCAGACTCTATTAAAAAAACAGATCTTTTAGATAAAGATGCAGCTGGCGGACAGGTAGATGCTTTTCGGCATGGATACTGGATGGCTCGTTTGCGTCAAGAAATTGGTAAAAGTGCTGCCCGCTCTTTAGGAAGAGCACATGAAAGAGAAAATTATTTAATGTATAAAAAACGAAAGTTAGAAGACGGTATTGTGCCTGATGAAATATCTTCTAAAATGGATTTATATAATAATGAAATAGGTTTGTCTTTAACGGTTAAAGGAAGTAAAATCAGTAAAAAAGCACTTGTTTTTCGGGTGATAAATGCAATTTATCGAGGGGAAATGAAAATCATCAAAAAAAATAAAAAGAAATATTTTTTAACTTGTGATGAGAAAATTATAAAAAGAAGTTCTCTAAAAGGAAAGTGGAAAAATAATAAGTGTTTGGTCTTTTCGAACATAAAATCAGAATAAAGAATACACGCAGTCCCCTTTGTTAATTAACAAAACATTAAGAAGCTTTTTCTATAAAAAAGATAGTTTTGTTATTGAAATAAATTTGTACTGCTATGAAAAATATCATCTTTATCTTTTTTGCCTTGTCTTTTTTTCAATCTTTTTCACAAGAAAAGAAAAGGGATTTAAAAATTTATTTAGACTGTGATTTTTGTGATCAAACTTATATTAAGCAAAACTTACATAATGTGTCTTTTGTGAGAGATCAAAACGACTCTGATGTGCATTTGTTTTTTATACGGCAAAGAAATGGTAGCGGAGGGAGTGAGTATGAAGTAGAATTTAATGGCAAAAATACTTTTAGCGACTTACAAGACAAAATAAAGTTCTCTACAAATACAAATATGACTGAGGATGATATTCGAAAACTAATCTTTAAAAATATTCAACTAGGGCTTGTGCGGTTTTGGTTAAAACAAGGAAATATAGATAACCTTTCTATTACAATTAAATCGCCAAAAAAAGATGCTACAAAAACAGTAGTAAAAGATCCTTGGAATTCTTGGGTGTTTCAATTAGGAGCAAGAGGGTGGTTTAACGGTCAAGAAACAAGTAAAAGAAGAAACTTAAATTTTAGTGTTTCTGCGAAAAGAGTTACCGAAAAAAATAAATTTTCTTTTAGAACAGGAGTTAGTAATAACACCTCTGAGTTTTCTTATAATAACAATGTTATTATTTCAAAAAATAAACGAAAATACATCAATATAAGCGATATTATTAGTGTCTCAGATCATTGGTCTGCAGGCGCTTATTTTAATGTAGGAACATCAACATTTAGTAATAAAGATTTGTATTGGTCTTTTAAGCCAGCGATAGAGTATAATTTTTTCAAATATTCAGAATCTGCTAAAAAACAATTGGTTATTTCTTACAAAATAGGGAGAGTACATCATAATTACACCGAAACAACCATTTTTAATAAAACAAAAGAAACGTTGTGGGAGCATAACCTTTTATTAGGCGGAAGTGTAAAACAAAAATGGGGGAATATTTTTGCAGAAGTTTCTCTTGAACAATTTTTACACGATATGGAGTTGAAAGAAATATCATTCTTTTTAGGCACAAGTATTCGGTTGTTTAAAGGGTTCAGTTTTAATATAAATGGAGGTTATGATATTACAAATAATCAAATAGAATTAGCCGCAGGCAATGTCTCTTTAGAAGAATTACTTTTACAACAACAACAATTAAAATCTGGATATAATTATTTTTTTAATGTAGGATTTAGTTACTCATTTGGATCTATTTACAATACTATTGTAAACCCAAGATTTAACTTTTAAGAATATTCATTCTAAATAAAACAAACTGACAAAAATCATTTTTAAAGCTTTGTAACATGTATTACATTTGTAAGATTATAAACTAACTCAAAGATTTACAATGAGCGGATTATTATCTTCATCAATAGCCAGAAAGTTTGCCATGGCGCTTTCGGCATTATTTTTAGTCTTTTTCTTACTAATGCACGTTACTATTAACCTATTCTCGGTTTTTAGTGAAGATTTATTTAACACAGTTTCTCATTTTATGGGAACCAACCCAGTCATACAATTTGCAATGCAACCTGTATTGATTTTTGGTGTTGTTTTTCATTTTGTAATGGGCTTTGTTTTAGAACTTAAAAACAGGAAAGCGGTAGGTGTAAATAAATATGTACAAAATAACGGAGCTGCAAACTCTACTTGGATGAGTAGAAATATGATTTATTCTGGTTTGGCAATTTTAGCATTTATTGCCTTGCATTTTATTGATTTTTGGATTCCAGAATTAAAATACAAATATGTAGATGTATTGGCAGAAGATCCAAATAGATATTTTGTTGAATTACAGCATAAATTTGTTTCTCCTTTAAGAGTAGGTGCTTATATTATTGCATTTGTATTTTTAGCATTGCATTTATTGCACGGATTCAATTCAGCATTTCAATCTATGGGATTGAATAATAAATACACCAAAGGCTTTGAAAAATGTGCCAAAGCATATTCAATTATAATTCCTGGATTATTTATTTTTATTGCACTTTTTCATCACTTTACCAACCACTAAGATATTATGGCTACATTAGATTCTAAAGTTCCAAAAGGTC
>CAZZNK010000023.1:0-28071 GCA_964655585.1 uncultured Flavobacteriaceae bacterium | reverse complement strand
ATGCCATTTTTTAATCGTTTAGACAAGAAATTTGTGTCTCCTCCTGTTAAAACTACTGTTAAATCTCTATATTTTTCTTGATATTGCTTTACAACCCCTTCTATCTCTCTACAAACACCATTTATAACGCCCGAATTTATACTTTTTTCGGTTGTATTTCCTATAAAATTTTTTAACTGATTCTTCTCTACTAAGGGAAGTTTTGCTGTAAAATGATGCAAAGACTTATATCTCATTTTTATCCCTGGAGATATAGCACCTCCTAAATACTCTTTTTTTGAATTGACAAAATCAAACGTAATACATGTACCTGCATCTATAATCAATATATTTTTCTTCGGATATTTCTCTACTGCAGATGCTACCAATACAATTCTATCTATTCCTAATGTTTTTGGGGTTGCATATAAATTATGAAAGGGAATTTTTGTAGTTGATGAAACCACTAATATTGGTAAGAGTAGTTTTATTCTTTTCAGCTTTACATCAGAAATAATAGCTACTGAAGAAATAATTCCTTTTGATATTTTATACTCTTTCAAAATATTTTTGATTTCAGAAATAATTTTTCTTTTCTCAAAAACATAGAATTCTACAAGCGTATCTTCCTTAAAAACAGCTGCTTTTACACGAGTATTCCCAACATCTAAAACTAAATTCATTTGTTTAATTTATATAAGTTTCAAAAATACAATAGATTTTTTAATTTTTGTTGGCAGATATTAAAAATGCGTTTATATTTGCAACCGCTAAGGCAATGGTACCTTAGCTCAGTTGGTAGAGCAAAGGACTGAAAATCCTTGTGTCCCTGGTTCGATTCCTGGAGGTACCACTAAAAAACCCAAACAAATTTGTTTGGGTTTTTTTAGTTTTAAATCATATGTAAAGCACTCAGTTCTTGCTTTGTAAGCTCTCTCCACCTACCTCTTGGTAAATTCTTTTTGGTTAAACTTGCAAAAATCACTCTATCTAATTTCACAACTTTATGCCCTAAACTTTCAAAGATTTTACGCACAATTCTATTTCTTCCTGAATGAATTTCAATTCCTATTTCGGTTTTTCTTTCTCCTTCTACATAAGAAACAGCATCAATAAATACTTTTCTGCTTTCAATAATAACTTCTCCTCTCAGTTTTTGCAAATCTGCTAAACTTAATTTTTTGTCTAAAGAGACATGATATAATTTACGCACATTATGTTTTGGATGTGTTAATTTCTTCGCCAAATCTCCATCATTAGTAAACAATAGTAAGCCTGTTGTGTTTCTATCTAACCTACCTACAGGATATACCCGTTCTTTGGTGGCATTTCCTATTAAATCCATTACTGTTTTCCTACCGCGGTCATCATCCATCGTAGTAATGTAATTTTTAGGTTTATTTAATAAAATGTATTTTTTTTCTTCGGGTGTAATTTGTGTCCCATCAAAACGAACTTCATCACCTGGCAACACTTTATATCCCATTTCTGTAACCAACTTCCCGTTAATAGTTGCGCTTCCTTGCTCTATATACACATCTGCCTCTCTTCTAGAACAAATACCAGAATTTGCAATGTATTTATTCAATCTAATTCCTGCGGATGGATCAGCTACCGGAGTCGATTTTATCTTTTTAAACTCCTTTTTACCTTTTGGTTTTCTTTGAAGCGGTCGCTTTCCTCCTCCTTGTTGTCGTCCTCTCGACGAGTTTTTATCTGTACTCATTTTTTATTTTTATTTTTTGCAAAGTTACTATTTTACACTTCTCTAAGTAACTAATAATGAAGTTATTTTATCAATCTATCAATAATAACAGAAGTATCTATAAATAGTAAACTTACAACTCCTAAAATCATTAAAATCTTTAAAATAGTCTGTAAAACTAAGTAGTCTTTTTTTGAATTTGCTCTCCATAAAAAAACATTTACAAGCAATAAGACTATAATAGATAGATAAAAATAGTATTTCATCAAACCTATCTCTGGGTAATTTACTAAAAAATAAATAGGAGGAAGTACAAAAATAGTAGCCAAACCTATTAATAATTTTGTAAAATATTCACTATATTTTATTGGAAGTGTTACAAAACCAGAAGCAATATCTCCTTTCAAATTCTCTAAATCTTTCATTAACTCTCTAGTCAACAAAATAAAAAACAAAAATGTTGCATGCGTAAAAATTATGGTCGAAAAGTTTCTATAATACACAAAAATTACAAAAAAGGGAAGTAATCTTAAAA
This sequence comes from uncultured Flavobacteriaceae bacterium, assembly GCA_964655585.1. Lineage (GTDB taxonomy): Bacteria > Bacteroidota > Bacteroidia > Flavobacteriales > Flavobacteriaceae > Polaribacter. The sequence goes on along the minus strand of CAZZNK010000023.1, from coordinate 25,852 downwards.
CTGCTGCCGAAAACAATTTTAATAATGGGTACTGCTTTAATTTATGAGAATACAACCAAATTAAAAAGATATATACTGCAAAAAATAACGCTGCACGCCAAGAGACAAAAAGCGCTAAAAAAGTTCCTGTAAAATTCAGTAAAAAGTAAATAGTCAGTTTTGTTTTTTGACTTACAATACCATCTATTTTAGTTTTTATAGGCTTGTTGATAATATCTCTTTCTACATCGTAAAAATTATTAATAATATACCCTGCTGCAACTACACAAATACTTGCTAATACAATAATATATAACTCAACATTAAGTAATGTGCTTTTTAATGATGTTTCTGGAGAAAATATAAATATGGCTGCCAAATATTGTCCCAAAACTATTACAGCAATATTGTACCCTCGCACTACCGAGAGTAAACTTAAAAATTTAAAATAGAAAGGATATTTTACTTCTTTTTTGGGAGTGTTTTCTTCAGAAATTTTTAGTAAATCCATAATAGCAATAATATGGAATTAGAATCGGTAGACTAATTCTAGTGAATAATTTTCTAACGTTTTTTGAGCTTTTTCATAATCTTCTGTAAAGCCTAAAATATAACCTCCGCCACCAGAACCACAAAGCTTTAAATAGTAGTCATTTGTTTTTATCCCATGCTCCCAAACTTTATGAAATGCTGTAGGAATCATCGGTTTAAAATTAGCTAAAACTACTTTAGATAAGTTTTTTACATTGCCAAATAACGATTTTACATTGCCATGTAAAAAATCATCAATACAAGCATCTGTATAAATCGCAAACTCTTCACTAATCATTTTTCTAAAACCTTCGTTTTTCATCTTATTCATAAAGATGTTTACCATCGGTGCTGTTTCTCCAACAATTTCAGAATCTAACAAAAAGACTGCTCCTTTTCCTTGTTTTTGAGACGGAATTCCCGCAGGCTCAATATGTTCTTTCGAATTGATTAAAATCGGTAAACTTAAGTAACTGTTTAATGGGTCTAATCCAGAGCTTTCTCCGTGAAAAAACGATTCCATCAAAGAGAAAACTTGTTTTAACTTCAATAATTTATCTCTTGTTAAATTTTCTAAAACGGTAATTTTATCAGTTGCATATTTATCATAAATTGATGCCACTAAAGCCCCTGAACTCCCTACTCCATATCCTTGCGGAATTGAAGAATCAAAGTACATTCCGTTTTCTATATCTTGTTTAAACTCTACTAAATTAAACGTTACTAAATCAGTCTTCAAATCTTTTAAATAGTCAAAAAAACGAACTAAATTTTTATTCGATTCTTTAGATTTTCCTACTAATTTTTCTGATGATTGTAACGCTCCTTTATAAGAATTAAACGGAATTGCCAAACCCTTAGAATCTTTGATAATTCCATACTCTCCAAAGAGCAATATTTTAGCGTAAAACAAAGGTCCTTTCATAGATAATTTTAATTATACATTGCAAAAGTACGAATTTATTTATACACACCATTTTATTGAGGCGCATTCTTATAGTACGTCTTCCAAATACCTGCTTTTTTTCCGTTTTTATACATTCCAACAGTTTCAATTTTCTTGTTCTCAAAAAATGTTTTCCATTTTCCAGTCTGTTTTCCATTTGTGTATTTCCCAGCCTCTTTTATAACTCCAGATCCATAATACTCCACAAAATCACCTTCAGATTTTCCGTTTTTATAGATTCTCTCATTTTTTAATGTTCCAGATTTATAAAAAATCTTTCTAATTCCGTGTAGCTTTCCGTCCTTATAATTTGCCTTATGAAAAATCTTTCCATTTTCATGATAATACAATATCAATCCGTTAAATTTTTCTTTATCTGGTATAGCAATAGTACTAAAACCTTCCATTTGTTTTGTACCATTCATAAAATAATCTACAATCCAAAAACCGTTATCCACGCTTTTTGGGGTTGGTCTGTAGTAAGTCGCATTTTCTTTGGTCGTAGTATTCCAGTTAGAATCAAACCAAATAGTATCTTGGGCGTTTACCGATAAAGTTAAAAACCCAACAACTATTCCAATAAGTAAAGTTGAAGTTTTCATTGTATGATAGATTTAAGTTCAGTAAGCTTTACAGCTTTTTGGCTCCAAAACCTACACTATCACAAATATAATGATTTTTTTGACAATACCTAGACAATTGACTGTCAATAAATTGATTAACTTTAGCTGTTTCCTCCTGCGGATATAAAACATGAACATTCGCACCTGCATCTAAAGTAAAACACACCTTACTACCTGTTTCTTTTCTATATTCCCAAATTTTATTGATAATTTCTAAGGTATTTGGTTTCATCAATATAAAATACGGATTGCTAGTTAACATCATTCCATGCAAAGTCAACGCTTCACTTTCTACAATATTAATAAACGCTTCTATATCTCCGTTTTGTAAAATTTTAGAGAGTTTTGATAAATTCTCATTTGCCTGCACAAACCGTTGTTCTGCAAACGGATGCCCTATCATTAAATTATGTCCAACAGTACTACTAACCTGTTTTTCTCCTTTATCTACCAATAAAATAGCATCTTGATAATTTTCAAAAAATGGATGAATTTTATACGGAAACTGTACCCCAAACAAATCTGAACTTCCTTTTATTTCTAGATGATGCCCCCAAACAACTAATGGTCCTTCTATACTTCTACTTGCACTACCAGAACCTAAGCGTGCTAAAAAAGACGCTTTTTTGTTGATAAACTCTGATGTTAATTTTGGTATTAATTTTTGTTCTAAACTCATCAAACACATCGCAATAGCACTTAACCCGCTTGCGGAAGACGCAATACCACTACTGTGCGGAAATGAATTTTCTGAATGAATTTCCATATTATATCCCAAAACATAAGGGCAATACGTTTTAATTCTATCAAAAAATTGTGCAATTTTCGGTTTAAATTCATTTTTCTTCTTTCCTTCAAAAAACAGTTCGAAATTTGCTTTTTCTAGTCCTTTATTTTTAGAAAAATGAATCGTAGTAATTGTATGGCAATTATTCAGTGTAAAACTTATCGACGCATTTTTAGGAATCTGCGGATCGCTTTTTCCCCAATATTTTACCAAAGCTATATTACTTGGTGTTTGCCATGTAAAACTTGCTTTTTCTACTGAATTCTCTATAAAATTTGGTATAAACTGCGCTGTATTCAAAATATAAAAATTTTGTGGTAAAGATAAAACTAATTCGCTTACATTTTAATCAATCTCTGCAAAACAGTTTCTTTATAGGATCTGCTTATCGGTATTGCTTTTCTGCCAATTTCTACAAATTCATTTGTGTACGAAGTAATTTTCGCAAAAGAAACAATAAAAGACCGATGCACTCTTAAAAATAAAGCAGCTGGTAATTTTATTTCCATATTCGAAATAGTTTCTCTGGTTACAATAACATTTTCTTTGGTATATATTTTTACATAATCACTCAAACTTTCTATATATCGAATTTCGTTGAAGTTTATTTTTACCATTTTTCTGTCAGAACGGACAAATATAAAATCTGTCGTTATTGCTTTTTCTTCGGATGATTTTTCAGGGTCAATCCTCACTGAAACATCAAAAAATGCATGAATCCCTTGTAAAAATCGATCAAAAGAAATCGGTTTCAACAAATAATCTACGGCTTGTAAATCAAACCCATCAACAGCATATTCTCTGTATGCAGTTGTAAAAATAATTTTTGTTTTTTTATTGATGCTTTTTGCTAAACTCAACCCCGAAACTTCTGGCATATTGATATCTAAAAAGAGTAAATCTATTTTTTGAGTATTTACAACATCAAACGCTTCCATAGCATTTTTACAGCTTTTTATCAATTCTAAATTCGGTATTTTAGCAATAAAAGAAGCTATAATTTCTCTTGCCACAGGCTCATCATCAACAATTACACATTTTATTTTCTGACTCATTATTTTGAAGGTACTTTTAATGAAACTTTAAACATATTTTTAGACGTATCTATTTCTAATTGATAGGCTTCTTTATATAATATTTCCAATCGTTTTTTACTATTTTCTAATCCAATTCCCGCTACTGATTCTTCTTTTTCTTTTAACTGATTTTGAATACTAAAATTTAATTCTTTAGCACTTGTTTTTAGCTGAATATTAATTATTAAAACACCATCAATCAAAGCTCCGTGCTTAAAACTATTCTCTACAAATGGCAACAATAACATGGGGGCAATTTGAAAATTAGAATATTCACCTTCTACATTAAAAGTAATATGTAAACTATCTTGAAAGCGCATTTTTTCTAAAGAAATATAATTTTTAATATGCTGAATTTCATCAAACAACAACACTTTTGGCTTCTCTATTTGATATAAAATATAATCTAACAAATTAGATAGTTTTAATATCATTTCTGGGGTTTCTTCAGATTTTTTCAACGCAAAACCATACAAAGTGTTCAATGTATTAAACAAAAAATGTGGATGAATTTGCATCTTTAAAAACTTTAATTCTTGTTCCTTTAATTGCAATTGTGTTTGTAAAAATTTGTTTTTTAAATCTTCATTTTTAACAACCGATTTGTAATTATGAACAATCAACCCAATAGTAATTACAATAAAAATTACAAAGTAGACACTTAGATAAATATACGGTATTGTTCTCGTTAAAGGCTGAGAACTTTCTAATTGTAAATTAATCAATAAAATGTATCCATATAATATCGAAAGAACTACAAAAAAAGAAGATATTAAAAATGTATAGACGCTATAAAGAACAAAAAAACCTTGTTTATTTTTCAATAAATATTTTGGTATCAAATAAAAAAAGAAAAAATAGCTTGTTACAATAGTTATCGGCATTAAAAACAAAGAATATAGGTTTACATATTCTGTATTCGTACTTCCATAGCCTAAAAAATAGGTGTAAAAAAAATAGACTACAACCCAAAATAATATATGGATTACTACTTTCGTTAAATTTTTAAAAATCACACCTGACGTTTTCATAACTTGCAATATCGCTATTTTTCAAGTGAATAAACTTTATTTTGCGATAGAATTCAAAATGACCACGACAAATAACCGATAAACCAAAAACAGTGTAAAAATGGTTATACTATCTTTGTTTTATAGCAACTATCGAATTAAAACAACAGAAGCAATTCAATAAAATATATTTGACCCATATTAATTCTAAAAACAAATTTTATGAAATTTTTATTTTTTAATTTATTGAATGATGGAGGAACAACGTTTATGTACCCTCTATTATTAATGCTTTTAATTTGTCTTGCTCTAATAGTAAAAGCTTTTTTAAAAGGTGATTCTGATGGAAAAACACAAAAGCTTATCAGTTCTATTAGTTTATTTGCACTTGTTTGGGGTACTCTAGGACATTTAATAGGTATGGTAGCGGCTTTAGACACTTTATCTCTCAATAGCGATATTGCTTACGAAGTACTAGCTGGTGGTATAAAAGTAGGGTTATTATCTCCTATTTTCGGAATGGTAGTTTTCTTAATTGCAAGACTAGGGATTATAGGGTTGATTTTAAAGAAAAAATAATCCCTTTCAATATCATACAAAGCACTTATTTTACAAGTAGAAATAAGTGCTTTTTTGTACTTTTAATTATTCTTCTGCAATTGTTTTTGCAACAATAAAACTACTAGTCCACGCATTTTGAAAGTTAAATCCGCCTGTTACGGCATCAATATTTAGAATTTCACCAGCAAAAAATAAATTTTTATGAATTCTACTTTCAAATCGTTTAAAGTTAATTTCTTTTAAATCAACTCCGCCCGCAGTAACAAACTCATCTTTAAACGTACTTTTTCCATTGGCATTAAAAACACCATTTGTTAGTTGATTTGCTAAATTTTCTAACTGATAATTACTCAAATCAGCCCAATTTTTCTGCTCTCTAATTTCCGATGCAATTACAAGTCGTTCCCACAATCTTTTTGGGACTTCTGCAAAAGGTGATTTTAAAATTACTGTTTTTCTAGGCTCTTTCTTTTTTAAATTTAGCAGTACATTTAAAATTTTGCCAGTAGATCTAGATAACCAATTTACGGATACATTATATTGATAATTTTTATCAGCCAAAACTCTTGCCCCGAAAGCTGATAATTTTAGTACTGCAGGCCCACTCAAACCCCAATGCGTAATTAACAATGCTCCTGATGATTCTAAATCAGTACCCACTAATTTTACCGTTGCATTTGGTACTGAAATCCCTAATAAATCTGTCAATCGTTTGTCATTAATTTTAAAGGTAAATAATGATGGAACTGGCGAAATAATAGTATGATTCAATTCGGATATAACTCCCCACATTTTCTTACTACTTCCTGACGCAAACACTACTTTATCCGCAATAAATTGTTGCTCTTTAGTGTTCACAACCCAGTGATTTTCTTGTTGATAAACTGAATTTACTCCACAGTTTGTTAACAGTTTAATACCTAAGTTATCAACAGCATTTATAAAACAATCTACAATTGCTTGTGAGGTATTTACCTCTGGAAACACTCTATTATCAGCTTCAATTTTCAAAGGAACACCGCGGTTTTCAAACCACTCAAAAACATCTCCAGTCATAAACTGATGAAAAGGACCTAGTAATTCTTTTTGCCCTCTTGGATAAAATTCACACAATTCTTTCGGGTCAAAACAGGCATGAGTAACATTACAACGACCTCCTCCAGAAATTTTTACTTTTTGCAAAACTTCACTTCCTTTCTCTAAAATAACAATATCTAAATCAGGATTATTTTCTTTGGCATTTATTGCCGTAAAAAAACCTGCGGCACCTCCGCCAATTATAACTATTTTTTTCATTTTTATCGCTTATTAAATATCATTTTAAGTGGAAAAGAAACCACTCCGCATAACAACTTTTACAACACCATTTCTTTATAAGAAAGTATTGTTTTATATCCTTTTTTTAAAAAATACTGTTTGGTATCTTCATTTCCTGTAACTAAAACAAAATCTCCTCCCCAAGCTCCTAAACTTTTTATTGCTCCAAAATAATCAGAAAAAATTTGCTTTTTTACAGGTTGTAATTTTATAATTGAAGCGACAATCTGCTCATGCTCAACCATTATTTTCCCTAATTCTTTCACAGAATTTGAAGCTATAAACTCATCAGAAAGTAATGATATTTCTTTAATTTCTTGTTGAATATTCTGATTACTCCTTCTATATTTTGCAATCCCTTCTCTACTGTTTTGTTTTTTATTTAAGTGAACAAAAAACAATTCATCATCAAAAACCGGATTGAAACCAATCTTCTCTACCTTCGGAATTTGATTTTCAACTTCATAAAAAATAGGAGTATCATTTTGTGCACAAGCAATATCATACCCACTACCAGAAAAAGCCTTAAAAAGCAATGTAAAAGCATCTACTTTTGCCCAAGAAGCGATATTATTAATTAAGGTTGACGAACTTCCTAATCCCCAATTTCTAGGAAATGCTAAATTTGTTTTTACTATAAATCCGTTTTTAGCTCGTAAAAAATCAGGATTCATTCTTTTTGCTTCTTGTAAAATATCTCTAAGTGTTTCTGCTATAAATTCTGCACCTCCTTCTTTATCAGAATTAAAAGTACAATTGACTAAACGTAATTTTGGCAAGTCAAAAACAGCTTCGAACCAACACTTGCCAGTATGCGTAAAGCTTCCCCAAATTAGTTGTGGCTCATCTATTTTTTCAACAACCAAATCCTGTCCAAACTTAGTGGGTACTGCCAACGATTTTGCGCCATCAAGAATTACATATTCTCCTGTAAGTAGTAGTTTTCCGTTTGATTTATACGTTTTCAATGGTTTTTATTTTGTCATTCCTGCGTAGGCAGGAATCTATTTAATTACTTCTTACTCTTCATTTATTATAGCTTGAGATTCCTGCCTACGTAGGAATGACAGCATCGTATAAAAAAAATGATGAATTTCTTATTTCCTCAATTCATTAAACTTCTCAACCACACCACTATGTGTTACCGTTTTGCCTTCAAAATGTTTTGAAACAACAACTTTCTCATCATCCGTAGCACCTAATTGAGTAAGAATATTTTGCAAATGCATTTTCATATGCCCGTGCTGAATTCCTGTAGTTGTTAAAGCTCTTAAAGCTGCAAAGTTTTGTGCTAATCCTGCGGTTGCTATAATTTCCATCAATTTTTTAGCAGACGGATTTCCCATCATCTGCAAAGACAATTTAGCCATTGGGTGGATTCCTGTTAAGCCACCAACAGTACCAAGTGCTAATGGAATTTCAATCCAGAATTTAAAAATTCCGTCTTTAATTTCACAATCTGTTAAACTGGTATAATGTCCGTTTTTAGATGCGTAAGCATGCGCACCCGCTTCTATAGCTCTAAAATCATTTCCTGTAGCCAACACAACAGCATCGATTCCGTTCATAATTCCTTTGTTATGCGTTACCGCCCTATGAGGTTCAATTTTTGCAATCTGTATAGCTTGATAGAATTTCTCTGCGCTTTTTTGCTGATTATCAGTACCAAAATTTTCAATTTTACAGCTTACCTCTGCTCTTACCAAACACTCAGGAACATAATTAGATAAAATACTCATTACAATTTCAATTCCCTCTTTTTTAAACTCTTTGGCAATGGCTTCTAAACATGTATTTATAAAATTTGCTCCCATAGAATCTACAGTTTCAAACGTACAATGCAATTGATAATAGTTGTCTAATTTTGATGTTTTATCAATCAATTTGATGTCTAAAATTCCACCACCACGCTTTTCCATATTTTTTGTGATGGATTTTGTAGCAGAAAACAAATCAACTTTTTTAATATTAAAATAATCTTCTAACTCTTTTTTATCGCCACTATACATAAAATGTACTTGCCCAATTTTTGTAGTAGAAATTACGGTAGTTTTAAATCCGCCTCTGGCACTCCAAAATTTTGCTACCAAAGCGGCGGCGGCTACCACAGAACTCTCTTCTACTACCATCGGAATTACATATTCTTTTCCGTTGATATTAAAATTAGGAGCTACGCCATAGGGCATATAAAAATTAGTGATGGTGTTTTCTATAAAGTCATCATGCAGTTGCTGTAGTTTTTTATCTACATTCCAATATTGCTGAATTGTTTCAATAACTTTTGATTGGTTATTAAAATAATTTTTCGATAACCAGTTAATTTTCTCTTGTTTGGTTAATTTTGAAAATCCTGAAATAGTTTTTGACATCTACAATCTATTTTTAGTAACATCAACAAAGATAATTGAATAGAATAAAACAGCACCTAATATTCAATATTTATACTCTTTTTAAGATATTTTTTGCTGATTTTTCCGTAAACTTGACAAACTTTTTAAAATCGTTAAATTTAAGATGAAAAAACTACTCGTACTTTTTTTAGGAATATCCACTTTTATAACTGCTCAAAAAAAAGATATTTCTTTAGAAGATATTTGGAAATACGGAACCTTTAGAGGCGAATATCTAAATTCTTTAAACTCAATGAATGGTGATTATTACTCACTTTTAAATTATAGTAAAGCAAGCTCTTCCGTAGAAAAATACAGTTATCAAACTTTAGAAAAAATTAAAACTATTGTTGACAGTAAAGACTTAAAAGAACTAAAATACTTTAGTTCTTATTCTTTTAATAATGATGAAACTAAATTAATTTTAGGTACTGATTTTAAAAAGATATTCCGTCGTTCTTTTTATGGTACATTTTACAGTTATGATATCTCAAGTAAAACACTACAATTAATTGGAAAAGATATTCAAGAACCTACTTTTTCTCCTGACAGTAAAAAAGTTACTTACGGAAAAGAAAATAACCTTTTTGTAAAAGATTTAACCACAAATAAGGTAACTCAAATTACTTTTGATGGTAAGAAAAATTTTATTATCAACGGAATTACAGATTGGGTTTACGAAGAAGAATTTGCGTTTGTAAAAGCTTTTGAGTGGAGTAAAGACAGTAAAAATATTGCGTTTCTACGTTTTGATGAAAGTGATGTACCTACCTTTTCTATGGATATACAAGGAACCAGTTTATACCCAACTCAACTCGTTTTTAAGTACCCAAAGGCAGGAGAAAAAAACGCAAAAGTTACGTTGCACTTATATAATTTAAACAAAAAATCTATCCATAAAGTAGATTTGGGCGACTATGAATACATTCCAAGAATTAACTGGACAAATGATTCTAAATGTTTATCAGTAAGAACTTTAAATCGTCATCAAAATGATTTGAAAATGTATTTTGTAGATGCTAAAACAGCAAGTAAAAAACTTATTCTACACGAAACTGATAAAGCGTACATAAACATCTCTGATGATTTAACTTTTTTAGATGATAATAGCTTTATTTGGACAAGTGAAAAAGATGGATTCAATCATATTTATCATTATAAAAAAGATGGTAAACTACTTAACCAAATCACTAAAGGAAATTGGGAAGTAACTTCTTATTATGGTTATAATAAAAAGAAAAAAACAATTTATTATCAATCTGTAGAAAACGGGAGTATTAACAGAGGTGTTTACAGTATTGGATTAAACGGGAAAAATAAAAAATTATTAAGTGAAATTTCTGGAAATAATAGTGCTGCTTTTAGCAAAAATTTAAATTATTTTATCAATACTTTTTCTGATGCAAGCACACCAAATGTTTTTACCCTAAGAAATAACAACGGAAAAGTTTTAAAAACAGTGAAAGACAACGCTGCGTTAAAAGAAAAAATAAAAAACTACGCCATTAGCCCAAAAGAATTTTCTACCATCAATGTAAATGGGTACGATTTGAATATGTATATGATAAAGCCTTTGAATTTTGATGCCTCAAAAAAGTATCCATTATTTATGTATCAATATTCTGGACCTGGTTCTCAAAACGTAAGAAATAGTTGGAATGGTTCTAATGATTATTGGCACCAAATGTTAGTTCAAAAAGGAATGATTGTAGTTTGTGTTGACGGACGAGGAACTGGATTAAAAGGGCGTGATTTTAAAAAAATGACGTACAAAGAATTGGGAAAATATGAAGTAGAAGATCAAATTTCGGTTGCAAAAAAATTAGCTGAATTGCCTTACATCAACAAAGAAAAAATTGGTATTTGGGGCTGGTCTTATGGTGGGTTTATGAGTAGTAATTGTATTTTAAAAGGAAATGATATCTTTAGCACTGCAATTGCCGTTGCTCCTGTTACTTCGTGGCGTTTTTATGATTCTGTTTATACAGAACGCTATATGCAAACACCACAAGAAAACGCAAGTGGTTATGATGAAAACTCACCCTTACAGCACGCAGAAAAACTAAAAGGAAATTATTTAATTGTACATGGTTCTGGAGATGACAATGTACATGTGCAAAATACCATGCGTATGATTAATGCATTGATTAAAGAAAACAAACAATTTGAACAAGTAATTTACCCAGATAGAACTCACGGAATTTATAGAGGAAGAAATACTCGTCTCCATTTATATACAAAAATGACGAATTTCATAGAACAACATTTATTAAACTAATTAACTAACACAAAAAATATGTCAACAACAGTAAAACCATATCAAAAAGAATTATTTGGGCATCCAATAGGTTTATATGTATTATTTTTCACAGAAATGTGGGAACGCTTTTCTTATTACGGAATGCGCTCTATCCTTGTTATCTATATGATTGCACAAATAGGTAATGAAAATGGCCCTGGTTTAGGTTGGACAGAATTAGAAGCTTATCAACTATATGGTTGGTATGTTATGTTAGTGTATTTAATTTCAATTCCTGGAGGAATCTTAGCTGATAAAGTTTTAGGACAAAAAAAGACAGTGATGCTTGGAGCTGTTCTATTATCAATTGGTCATGGTGTTTTAGCTATTGAAGCAACTTGGGCTTTCTTTACGGGTTTAGGCTTTATTATTATTGGGGTTGGTTGTTTAAAACCAAATATTTCTACCATGGTTGGAGGCCTCTATAAAAAAGGAGATATTAGAAGAGACAAAGGTTTTTCAATTTTTTATATTGGTATTAATTTAGGTTCATTATTAGCGACATCATTTATCGGTTTAGTAATTGCAAAATGGGGTTGGCATGCAGGTTTTGGTCTTGCAGGAATTGCTATGGTTTTTGGACTAATAGTTTATATATGGGGACAAAAATACATTTCACATGTTGGTAACAAACCTACAGATGAACAAAAAAAGAATGATATTTCTATTGGAAAACTTTTCTCAAACATCTTTAAATCTCCCGTACAATTGGCAATTATGTTAGTCTTACTAATCCTCTCTTTATATGTTGGATACACAAAAGAAGGCGTTGACCATTGGGGATATGGAGCGTTATTTATCTTCTTATCTTTAGTAGTAGGATTGATGATGATGATATACAAAGACCTCGAAAGCGCTATTTTAAAAGACCGTTTCTTGGTACTTCTTTTATCATTTTTATTAGTGGTTGTTTTCTGGGGTGCATTTGAACAAGCAGGTGGTTTAATGAGTGTCTATACTGAAACAAAAACTGATAGAATGCTATTTGGCTGGGAAGTTCCAACACCAATGTTTCAAGGATTAAATGCCGGTTTTATCTTATTATTGGCTGTTTGGATTGCAAATATTTGGGCAAAAAGAAAATTAAAAAACAAAGAAGCATCATCTTTATTTAAAATGGCAACTGGTACCATTATTATGGGGTTAGGTTTTGTCTTTATGATTTTAGCTGTTAAAGAATACGAAGCAAATGGAAGCTCTGGCATACAATGGTTGATATTTGCATATTTATTTCACACTATTGGAGAGCTATCTTCCTCACCTGTATCTCTATCATTTGTAACAAAGCTAGCACCTGTAAAATACGCTTCTTTAATGATGGGCTTATATTTTGCAGCAACAGGTCTTGGTGGTAAAGTAGCTGGTGTTTTGGGTGAAAAATCATCAAAATTTGGAGAGTACACAATTTTTACAGGAATTGTAGTATTTACAGTTGTCTTTGGATTATTAGTAATTGCCTTACTAAAACCACTAAAAAGACTAACACACGGTGCAGAAGACAACGAAGTAGATATGCACAATGATGAAAACGAAGGTTTTGAATTAGCAGATAATTAAAAATTAACATAGCCTCACAAATAATATTTGTGAGGTTTCTTTTATAAATTAATTAACTTAAATATAATTTTATGAGTACACTAACAAAATATAAATTTGAAGGTACAGAAATGAACAATAAATTATTGATGGGACATCCTTCTGGTTTATTTATTTTATTTTTTACCGAAATGTGGGAGCGTTTTTCTTACTACGGAATGCGGGCACTTCTTGTACTCTTTTTAACTTCTGCCTTAATGGATGGCGGTTGGGCTTGGAGCAGAGAAGAGGCTTTAGGTTTATACGGTACTTATACCATGTTAGTTTATTTCACACCTATTATTGGTGGATTTTTAGCTGATAGACTTTTAGGCTATCGAAACGCTGTTGCTATAGGCGCTTTATTAATGACACTTGGTCATGCATCAATGGCTTTTAATACACCTTGGGGATTGTATGTAGGTATCGGTTTATTAATTGCAGGAAATGGTTTTTTTAAACCAAATATCACTTCAATTATAAATGGTGTTTATAAAAATGCTCAAGAAAAGAAAGATGGTGCTTTTACCATATTTTATATGGGTGTTAATGCGGGTGCTTTTTTAGGCATTATGCTTTGTGGCTATGTAGGTGAAACTTATGGTTGGCATTATGGCTTTGGTCTTGCTGGTATTTTTATGTTTTTAGGAATGTTACAATTCTGGTTTGCACAAGGTATTTTTGGTAAAGTTGGTACAAAACCAAGTAAAGTAGACGATTTATCAGACGCAATTGAAAATGAAGATGTAAAAAGTTATGATGACGTACCTAGTAATGTACAAAGAGATAGATACATTGTTGTTGGTATTTTAGCATTTTTTACTATTTTCTTTTGGGTTGCTTTTGAACAGGCAGGTGGTTCTATGACTATTTTCGCAAAAGATTATACCAATAGAGTTCTAGAAGGTAGTGCTGCTAATATTTTCAGAATATCAAACACCCTACTTACCATTGTCCCTTTAGCAATTATTACCTATGTTTTATTTAGTTTATTTAAAATTACCTTTAAAAAATATGCCTTATCAAATACATTTTTAGGTCTTAGTTTTGCTATTATTTGGGTTATCGTTATCCTAATGTTAAAAAATCAGTTTAGCCAAACCTCTACCGAAATACCAGCTTCTTGGTTTGGTATTTTAAATTCCTTTTTTATTATTGCTTTTGCACCCTTATTTTCTAAAATCTGGGAAAGTAAATACAATCCACCAGCAACCGTAAAATTTGGCGTTGGTTTAATTTTACTAGGTCTAGGATTTTTAGTTTTAGCTTATGGTTCTGCTAGTATTCCTCAAGGAGCAAAAACCGCTTCGGTAAGTGTTATATGGCTTATTTTAGCATATTTATTACATACTTTAGGCGAACTTAGTTTATCTCCAGTTGGTTTATCTTATGTGTCTAAATTAGTTCCTGGTAAGATGATTGCAATGATGTTTGGTCTTTGGTATATTGCTGTTGGTATGGGAAACAAATTAGCAGGAATGATGGGTGGAATGATTGATGAGATTACAACGAAGTATTCTATGAGTACCTTTTTCTTAATCTTTACCTTTGTACCAATTATTGCTGGTTTAATGATTATGGCTCTAACACCTCTAGTTAAAAAGTTAATGCACGGAGTAAAATAATAATACTCACATAAAAAAAAAGGCTGTTTTAAATTTAAAACAGTCTTTTTTTTTACAGAAAATTTTATTTTTTTGATATAGAATTTAACGCATAAATAGCGAAACTTCCTAACCAATGCCCTCCTTCATAATCATCTCCAACAATGTTTGGCAACGAATAATTGATATGCTGATTGGCAATGTTTTTTAGATGATTAAATTCTGGAATACCTTGAGAAATTCGATTTAAACACCAAGCTCTAGAAAAATTAACCCCATCTAAGTGCACTAACTTCCCATCGGTTCTATCTGAAACTTCCCCAAAAGGTAGTTGAAAGCTTACATCCTTTAATTGTGGTAAAAACTGATTGATCCATGTTATAAATTCTTCTTTTGGTAACACTCTTTTCATAATTGCAGCTTCTTGTAAACAAGGAGAGAGAAAGTCATAGCCACTTGGCTCCCAAGAAATAGGACAATCTGTATCTTTTAGGTAAAACTCTTTCGCTCTTTTTTTGATAACGTTTAGAAACTCTTTATTATCAACCGAAACGGCATAATCCCATGCAAAAGTCAATCCGAAGGCAGTATTAGCATGCTCTCCAACACGGATAGGGTAGTT
Source organism: uncultured Flavobacteriaceae bacterium (assembly GCA_964655585.1). Lineage (GTDB taxonomy): Bacteria > Bacteroidota > Bacteroidia > Flavobacteriales > Flavobacteriaceae > Polaribacter. The sequence goes on along the minus strand of CAZZNK010000023.1, from coordinate 10,532 downwards.
TAATTTTGGTAAAAAATCAATAAACTTTGTAACAATCATATCAGTTAACGGCTGTAAATTTTGCTCTAATTCTCTCGCTAAAGGATCATCCCAATGATGCAACTCTTCTGCTAATTTTAGCAACCACGCCCAACCGTAAGTACGCTCATAATTTTTATTATGCTTATTTTGAAAATAACGCACTTCTATTAAAATATTTTCTTTAGAAATATCATTCTTTAATTTCTCTTTTATTTCTGATGCTTTCTCTAACTCAGGAAAACTTTTTAACAAAGAAACCATACTCCAATGTCCATGAACTGAAGAATGCCAATCAAAACAACCGTAAAATGCTGGATGCAGTTTTTTAGGTGATTGCAAATCTTTATCACCTCCTAGGGTTTGGCCTAATTTGTTGGGATATTCGGTATTCACGCAATCTAATGGTAATGTTGCTAATCTATTTGCTTGTACTAAATTTAACTGAGCAACTACTACATTTTGATTTTTTTTAACAACCTTTTTCTTATCTGTTGACGTATTGCATGACGCAAAAAAGAAAAGTAATAAAATAGCATATAATGTTTTCATTCTAAAAATTTTATAGATGCTATAAATGTAGAAAAAATATCTAATAAAATAATAAGAACATCACTCTCATATTTTTTTGTAATTTTGGCATATCTTTTGCGACACACATATTATGAAAAAAATTATACTTACGGCAATTTTATTAATTGCAACTTTTACAATACAAGCACAAAAAATACAATGGCTATCTTTTGAAAAAGCAATTGAATTGAATGAAAAAAATCCGAAACCAATTCTTATCGATATCTACACAGATTGGTGTGGTTGGTGTAAAAAATTAGACAAAAACACTTATGCAAATAAAGTGATTGCTAAATATATCAACACACATTTTTATGCTGTAAAATTAGATGGAGAAGGAAAAAAGGATATTACCTACAAAGGACATACTTTTAAATTTCAACAAAAAGGAAGATCAAAATATCATGAGTTTGCTGCAACTTTAATGGAAGGAAAACTTAGTTATCCTACTACTATTTTTATGACCAAAGAGCAAAAAGTACTTCAAAATATTCCTGGATATTTATCAAAAGAACGTATGGAAAAGATATTAGCCTTTTTTACAAACGACACTTACAAAACAACTGATTGGACGAAGTTTGAGAAAGAATTTAAAAGTAATTTATAAAATTCAATCAATTATTACAGCTCCTTTTTGACCAGTATAATAAAAAAGGATTCCTTTTTCTAAGCACGTTTTACGCCACCTATTTACATAGCTTTTATAATTAGAGCCGTCAGCAATAATCTGTACAGGCTGTAACCCTTCAATCAATCTTATTAAATTAATTTTTGGTGATTCTTGTAACAAAACAATCGGATTTTTTAACTTGTTTAGTTGATAGATTCCTAAGCTATCAATCCGTAATATGTGTTGGTTTGATCGTGTAAATACAAAAGGTGTTTTTTGATAAAAATCTAACACCACTTTTTCATTAACTTTATAAGCAATCAGTAATTTTTGTTGCCTGATTTTTACACTATCTAAATGATGATATACCTGTAACTTCTCTCCTATCCTATTTCCTAAAATGCTATTTCTACTTTTGTGAAACACAATAAACTCTTGTTTTTTCTCTTTTTGATATTTTTCAAATAAAAAAACCGATTGTAATAATACAATTGCTATCAAAGCATATAACAGTTTCTTTGAGTTTCTATCGATAAAAAACCTTGCCATAAAAATAATAACTGCATAAAAAACCATCATCAATAAAAAAGAAAAGGAAATGTTTGTAATTAAAAACTGCTCTTGATGCGAAATAAAACTCACAAATTTATTCATCAAAGAAATAATAAGCCCATAAAAATCTGCCATAAATTGTGGTAATATTCCTAAAAAAGCAAATAAGATTACTACAATCCCCCCAATTAAAATAGTTCCTAAAAACGGAATGATTACTAAATTAGAAGCAATAAACAATCCTGGAAATTGATGAAAATAATACAAACTTAACGGTAAAATTCCTGCTTGGGCAGCTATAGAAACGCCAAACAATTGCCAACCTTTATCAACAATTTTATATCTTGGTTTCCAAATAGCACAAATTTTAGGTTGTAACCAAACAATACCAAAAACAGCTAAATAGCTGAGTTGAAAACCAACATCAAACAAAAATAACGGGTTTACAAGCAATAGCAGAAACATAGAAATAATTAACGAATGTCCTATTACATTTTTCCGCTTAAAAGATTGCCCAATTGCCACTGCAGTAAACATAGTTACCGCTCTTACTACTGATGCTGACAAACCAGCCACAAAAGCAAAAACCCATAAGAGTAATACAATGATAATTGTTTTTAAAACAATCCCGTTTTTTAGTCTTTCTAAAGGCTTAAAAAATGCTGACAAAATCAACAAAATAATCCCTACATGTAAGCCAGAAACTGCCAAAATATGAATAGCTCCTGCACGCGTATAATCTTGCAATAAGTTTTTAGAAATATCTTTCCGTTCTCCCAGCAGTAAAGCGTTTATTACCGCTAGTTCATTCTTAGCAAAATAATATTTTTGTAATCTTTTCTTTATCTTTTCTCGAAACAAATACGCCAACCCTTGTAATGAGTTTTTTTTAATTTTAAAAATTTTTATTTTTTGATTTCCTGTAAAAACCTGTTTGTAAATTCCTTTTCCTGCCAAATACTTTTTGTAACTAAATTGATACGGATTTAACGGCGGGATCAACTCTTTAAAAATTGGTTTTAAAAAAAGCAAATCATCTACATGAAGTGGTTTTTGTAAACTATCTTTTTTGATATTGAGCAATAGTTTCCCGATAGTTTTCTGCTGATGTATTGCCGTCACTTTTACTTGGTATTTATCATAATAATTACCTGACTTTAAAACTTTCTCAATCTTAAAAACAGCTGTAATATTCTCTGATAAAAAATACTCATAATAGGTTTTGTAGTTTTTATCATTTTGAAAATAGACAACAGAACCCCCTATACAAACAAATAGTAAACCGGTACATATTGTAAAATATATTTGTTTTTTAAAACGATGTAATATCCAAAGAAAAGCAACTAAAAAAAGGAGTAAAATAAAAAGATTTTGAAAACCAAACTGCCAAATGTTAGTGTAAAATTGAAGAATAATTCCTACAATTAGAAATACAACAAAATGCAGAGGTAAATACTCCTGTAACTTTTTCATAGCGAGCTAAAGTTACTAATTTTTTATGTAATCGAATAATTTACAGCTTATTAATAAATAAATCTAGCTTAGGTTTGTCGGTAAATTTATTTTTTATTTAAAAAAAGGATACAGAAAAACAAGAATATTAAAGTTATAAAACTCGTTTAGCTTTTGTATAAGTACGTTGCCAATACTTCTCTGACAAAGAAGATTCTATTACACCACGAGAAGTGGTTGAGTGAATAAAACGTATCACACCATTTTTAGCAATAGTAACTAACCCAACATGATTGATACGATTTCTACCACTCGTTTTAAAAAAAAGTAAATCGCCTTTTTGTATATTTTTTAAAGAGACCGAACTCCCTTTTGTAGCCATAAATCTAGAAACTCTAGGCAGCACTAATCCTTCACTTTTAAATACAGTATAGATCAAACCAGAGCAGTCCATACCTCTTCTGGTTGTCCCTCCGTATCTATATCCTACCCCTTTATAAGTAACTGCTTTGGCTAAAATTTTATCTGTTTTAGTAATTATCTTTTTAGATACATTTTTTTTAGAAATATCTGCTTTTGTTGATATACAAGAGTTTAAAAACAAACATAGTAAGGCGATTAAAACAGTTGTCTTTTTTTTCATTTTCTTGCTTTTAAAGTCTCTACAATCTGTTTTGCAGCATTTGCAGAAGCTCCTTTTTCCCCCAATTTTTGTTCTAACTCATAATATTCAGAAAACAAGTGCTTTCTGTAGTTTTTTTCTAAAATTTTAGCAAGCTCTTGCTTTAAATTAGCCTTGGTAAACTCCTTTTGAATCAATTCTTTAACCACTTCTTTGTCCATAATTAAATTTACCAACGAGATGTATTTTAAAGTAATAATTCTCTTTGCTATTTGGTATGAAATTTCACTTCCTTTATAACAAACCACTTGCGGTACTTTAAACAAAGCTGTTTCTAAAGTTGCCGTACCCGAAGTTACCAATGCAGCGGTTGAAACACTTAACAAATCGTACGTTTTATTGTTGATAAACTGCACGTTCTCTTTATTTATAAATTGTTGATAAAACTCAAAATCTTGACTCGGTGCACCCGCAATAACAAACTGATAATCAATAAAATCATCAACTAAAGAAAGCATTACCGATAACATTTTTTTTATCTCTTGCTCTCTACTTCCTGGTAATAAGGCAATAATAGGTTTGTTTCCTAAATTATGTGTTTTTCGAAACAAATGCTCATCAACTTGTTTTCTATCTGCAATAGCATCAATTAAAGGATGTCCAACAAAATGAACATCATAACCGTGCTTTCTATAAAACTCTTTTTCAAACGGAAGAATTACATACATCGCATCGATATCGCGTTTAATTTTTTGAATTCTACTCGATCTACTTGCCCAAACTTGTGGAGAAATATAATAATTAGTCTTAAAATGGTGTTGTTTTGCCCATTTGGCAATCCGAAGATTAAAACCAGAATAATCAATAAAAATAACTACATCTGGGTTGAACTGTGTAATGTCTTTTTTACAAAAAGACATATTTTTAAAAATAGTAGGAATATTTACAAGTACCTCTACAAAACCCATAAAAGCAAGCTCTTTATAGTGTTTTACCAATGTACCACCAACAGATTGCATTAAATCTCCACCCCAAAACCTTATAGTAGCACCTGTATCTTGTTTGTACAATGCTTTCATTAGGTTAGAACCATGTAAATCTCCCGATGCTTCGCCAGAAATAATGTAATATTTCATTTATAAAAACTGTAAAATAAGTGTCAAAAATGCGATTAAAATAGTTGCTAGCAAAACACCTCTTGCTCTATAATCTTGCTTTTTTTTGATAAATATAAAAAACACTATCATATTAGGAATTGCTGCTAGCGTAATAATCTTCCCTGCCAAATCTCCTTCTTTAATCATTTTAAGGGTTTCATTAAATCCATACTCAGAAATATATTCTAAATACAAGAAAACTCCTGCTGAAGTAACAAAAAATGCCGCTAAAACTCCAATAATCATTTCTTTCTTTATAACTCCCACTCGTTTAATTTTTGAATTTGATGATGTGCCGTTAAATCAAACTGCACTGGCACAATAGAAACGTACCCACTTTCTAACGCCCAAACATCAGTATCCTCTCCTTTATCTCTATTCACAAACTCACCCGAAAGCCAATAATATTCTTTACCAAAGGGGCTCTTTCGTTTATCAAAAACTTCTTTCCAATACCCGTTTGCTTGTCGGCAAATTTTAATGCCTTTAATCTCTTTTTTAGGTAATTTAGGAATATTTACATTCAAAACAATTCCTTCTGATAAGCCATTCAGCAACACATTTAGTGTGATTTTTTCTATAAATTCTTCGGATGGTTTAAAATCTGCTTGATAATTAAAATCTAACAAAGAAAAACCAATGGCAGGAATCCCTTCAATACCAGCTTCTACCGCTGCACTCATCGTACCAGAATAAATAACATTGATAGACGAATTTGATCCGTGGTTAATACCCGAAACACATAAGTCTGGTTTTTTATTTAAAATTTCGCTTATCGCCATTTTTACGCAATCTGCTGGCGTACCAGAACAGGTATATTCTATTTGCGGACCATCATCAATAGTAATAGGATTGCAATGCAATACATTATCTACCGTTATAGCATGCCCCATTCCGCTTTGTGGGCTATCTGGCGCCACCACTACAACATCACCAATTTTATTCATAATACTGATCAAAGAACGGATTCCTGGAGCGGTAATTCCATCGTCATTTGTTACTAAAATTAGTGGTTTGTCTGGCATAAAAAATCTATTTAAATACAAATGTAACTTAAAAAAAGCGAAACTCTTTTTAACATTTTATAAAGATAAAAACAATGCCAAATTCCGTAAACTTGTACAGATTAAAAAATTGGCATTATTTTAGTAGTTTAGCAACTAAAGAAACATAAAGTTTACTTAAAAAAACCGACACACCTTTTATGAAGACGAAATTAAAAATTATCATCACCCTATTTACAATTACACTATTATCTACAAGTTTTGTAAATGCAACGCCTAAAAATAATGACCCAGAAAAAGATAAGGTTATAATCTATGTTTTAAAAAACATTTTAACACGAGGTCATTTTGTTCAAAAAAAATTGAATGATGAATTTTCTGAGCAAGTTTTTACCAGTTTTATCAACAGATTAGACCCAAATAAACGTTATTTTACAGAAGATGATATTAAAAAATTTTCTCAATACAAATATTTAATTGACAATCAATTAAAAGAAGATGATTTGACTTTTTACAATACAGTATACAGTGTGTTTCTTAGCAAAATAAAAAACGCAGAGCAATACTATAAAGCATTATTAGAGCAGCCTTTCAACTTTAAAAAGAACGAAAAAATTAATATTGATTATGATAAAGTTCCGTTTGCAAAAAACGAAAATCAATTGATAGATTACTGGAGAAAACAATTAAAATTAAACGTTTTAAGTAAGATACAACAGTCTGAAAATCTTCAAAAAGAAAAAAAAGGAAAGAAAAATCAGCTAAAATCTTTTAAAACTTTAGAAAAAGAAGCGAGAAAAGAAGTACTGAAAAATATGAACGAGCTCTATATGCGAATCGAAGAATTAGAACATTCTGATTGGTTTTCTACATTCTTAAATAGTGTTGTTTCGGCATTTGATCCACACACTACATATATGTCTCCAAGAATAAAATCTCGTTTTGACCAAAGTATGTCAGGTAAAATAGAAGGGATTGGCGCTAGTTTACAAAAAAAAGGAATTTACACACACATTGTTAAATTAATTTCTGGAGGTCCTGCATGGAAACAAGGCGAATTAGAAGCTGGAGATATCATCTTAAAAGTTGCGCAAGGAGATGGAGAACCATTAGATATTGTGGGTATGCGTTTAGACGATGCGATTACGTTTATCAAAGGAAAAAAAGGAACAGAAGTAAGACTTACTGTAAAGAAAAAATTTGATGGTTCAACCAAAATAATTTCGATTATTCGCGATGTGGTTGAGCTTGAGGAAACTTTTGTAAAATCTAGTATTGTAGAAAAAAACGGTAAGAAATATGCTATTATCAACCTTCCTCAGTTTTATATTGATTTTAAAGATAGTAAGCGTAGAGATTCTGCCAAAGACATGGAAAAAGAAATTGAACGCTTAAAAAAAGAAGGTGTTGTTGGTTTAATTATCGATTTAAGAAATAATGGAGGGGGCTCTTTAAAAACTGCCATAGAAATCTCAGGATTATTCATCAATAAAGGTCCGATTGTACAAGTAAAATATAGAGGCGAAAAGCCAATTATTAAAAGTGACATCGACCCAAAAACTCAGTGGAATAAGCCTCTTGTTATTATGGTAAACGAATTTTCTGCATCGGCATCAGAAATTTTTGCAGCGGCAATGCAAGATTATAATAGAGCTATAATTATTGGTAGCAACCAAACATACGGAAAAGGAACTGTACAGAATATTTTATCCTTAAACCAGTTTGCTAGAAAGTACGATAAAAAATTAGGTTTTTTAAAAATGACTATCCAAAAATTTTATAGAATTAATGGTGGTTCTACACAAATTGAAGGTGTCTATTCTGACATTGCATTACCTAGTAGATACAGTTATATGAAATTTGGAGAAAGAGATTTAGACCATGCCTTACCTTGGGATAAAGTAGCCAAAGCCAATTACACACAAACAGATTCTTACAAGAATTTTGCTGATGTAGTTTATAACAGTAAAATGAGAGTAAATAACAATACTGGTTTTCAACTGATTCATCAATATGCAAAATGGCTGAAAGAAAATCAAGATGACACTACCTATTTTTTAAATTATAAAAAATTCAAAAAAGAAAACATAAAACATAAAGAGGCAAGTAAAAAATACAAATCTGTTTTTAACTACGCTTCTAAACTACAATTTACATCACCAAATTATGAGCTTCCAATCTTAAAAAAAGACAGTGTTTTAGATGATAAACGCATTGCGTGGCACAAACATTTAGCGAAAGACATCTATGTTAACGAAGCTTTGAATGTTTTGAGTGAGCTAAAGATGAAAGGTCATCATCAGGTTGTAAAGAATTAAAACACAAAACTAAATTGTTTAATAAAAAAACATTACATTTGACTAATTCTATTAAAACTTATGTTAAATAACAATAAACTTCTTGAGTTTATAGGCTTGGTAACTATTGTTACTGTAACTTATGCTATTGTAAAAGCAATAGAAAAAAGAACAGAAACAAGAATCATTTCTGAAAAAGCACTAAACACTATTAGAAACAAAGATAAATCTACTGAATTACGAGAATTAGTCAATGCCTATAAAAGTAACACTCTTTCTGAAAAAAAAAATAGTAATATCCTTTAAACAAAATGGAGTTTACTCTTGGCTTCATATTCATATTTATTTCAATTATTATACCTGGTCTTTTATTTAGACGGTTTTATTATTATGGAGAGTTTTCTAAACAATTTAGCACAAAAGAGAATATTTATCAATCTGCCTTCTACAGTATTATACCTGGTCTTTTTATTCAACTTCTAGGAGCATCTCTTTACTTCAAGTTCAGAAAACCAAATCTATCTTTTTTTGATATTTATAACATTCATTATAATATTCTTAATGGATCATCACTAAAAGGCAAGTCTTTATCCTTTATTAATGATCAGCTACTCACTTATTTAATCCATACAGCTAACATTTTTTTATTATCTATTTTTCTAGGTATACTTTTTTCAAGATTAATAAGACTTTTAAAGATAGATATTCATACAAAACTATTCAGATTTAAAAATCAATGGTATTATATTTTTAGTGGAGAAATTCTAGCAATGAAAAAATTCAAGCTAGGTCCAACTCTGATAAAAACCATCAATGGGAGTAAAGATATTAAAGCTTCAACAACCTATGCTGATATATTAATTGAAAACAACAATGGAAACAGAGAACTATACACTGGATATGTAGTTGATTATGAATTAAACAGCAATGACATAAGCCAACTAGAGCGCATTTACTTATTAGATGCATGTCGGTATGTTATAAAAAAGAAGAAAAGAAAGAAAAGAAAGGCTATTCCTGGTGAGATTTTCATTCTTCCTGGAAAGAATATAGTCAATATTAACCTTACATATTTACCACCATCTCCTGTAGAAAAAAAAACAGACTCAAAAGACTTAAGAAAACAGAGAATTTATTTAAATATATTAGGAGTTGTTACTTTATTAGAGGTGCTTTTTTTACCGATAATTCTATTTATTAATAAAAACCACATAATAAAAACATTAGACATCTTTTATAAAGAAAATAGTTCAGAGAATACTTTTAATTTTTTTCTTAGAATATTAATTTATTTCATAATCACTCAGTTTATATCCTCTTTTTTACCAAGTAAAAGAAATGGAAAACTCACCTACATAATAATTTCTGCTCTAAAAAAAATGTCAATTACGTTTTTTCTTTTATTAATATTATACTTTTTTTACTTAAAATAGCAACATGAGTTTTACCGTAAATTTCACCACACGTTGGGCAGATTTTGATGCCAATGTGCACATGCGCCACACAGCGTACAATGATTATGCAGCCGAAGTTAGGTTGCGTTATTTTAAAGAACAACATATTTCTATTGCTGATTTTGCTAAAAACAAAGTTGGTCCTATTTTATTTGAAGAAAATACCCGCTTTGTAAAAGAAATCCACTTAGGAGAGGATATCACCGCCAACATAAAACTAATCGGATTATCAAAAAACGGAGAACGTTGGAAAATTCAGCACGAAATTTTTAATGAAGCTGGTAAATTAGCTGCAATCATAACTGTTTATGGCGCTTGGTTAGATTTAGAGAAACGAAAACTAACCATCCCTCCACTACATTTTCAAACTATTTTCAAAGATTTAGAAAAAACCGAAAATCACGAAGAAATCCTCTTGAAGAAATGAGGAATACTAAAAAAATAATTTCTGCAATTATTTTGGTTGCAGTATTAAGTTTTTATCTTTTTCAGGACAGAAACACCAATCCTGCTCCTGTAATTTCTAATGATATTCCTACAGATAATACTAATTTTCATTATTTACCAAGCTCAACTACAAATCAAATTGTAAAACATCAATTTTATACGTTGTCTTATAGCGAAAAACACGAACAGGCAGAATGGGTAGCATATTCTCTCGACAAAAAAGACATTGTTTACACCAATCATAAACGTCCTTACTTTATTTACGACCCAAAAGTAAAAACCAAATCTGCCAATTACCGAAATTATAAAAAATCTGGATATGACCGTGGGCATTTATGTCCGGCAG
>CAZZNK010000022.1:0-29160 GCA_964655585.1 uncultured Flavobacteriaceae bacterium | reverse complement strand
ATCAATTAATTATTGTGAAAAACAACTTGAAAAAGTGTGAGTTTGCCCTGTTCTTTTTGTCTGGTTATTTCTTTTTGTTTTTTTGAAGTCTTATATTTAGCCTCCATTTCTTGTGCTGTTTTTGCACGTTGAGTTTTAAAAACAGAGTCTTTTATTTTTATTGATAATTCTAAATTTTCTATTGCTTTTGTATATTTTTTTTGCTTCTTATAAATTGCTGCACGTTCATCATAAATCCAAAATAAAGTTTCTATATAATTACTTTTTTCAGTGTAAAACATAGCAGAGTCTAACATTCTATGTGCGTATTTGTATTTATTCGCTCTATTTCCATACATCCCTAAATTAGTAAAAATTGCTGCCAATGCATAGGCACTTTTTATAGGTCTATATAATGCCAAAGCTCTTTCTCCGTAAAACCTAGATTTTTCTAACTCTCCCAATTCCAAATAAGCGTACCCAATATTAACAATAGTTGTTTTTATATCAGTAGAGTCTAATCTAGGTAAAAAACTTAATATTTTTTTTTGATAAACTACCGCACTATCTGGCTGCCCTTTTTCTTGAAAAGCTGCAGCTATAATACCTAATGCATCTGCCTTTGCACGTAAATTTTGAGTAGTATCTTTTTCTAATATTTTATTTGCACGTTTTCCGTAATTAATGGCTTTTTGATAGTCATGAAATATTCTGTAAGCCTGAGAAGCATCAACCAATACTTTAGATATAGAAACATAATCGTTGTATGATTCTGCAATTGACAATGCTTTCTGATAAATATCTATACTTTTTTCAAAATAACCAAAACCTTCGTAAAAATGGCCAACCTTGGCAGAGAAATTAATAATTTCTAAATAATTGTTTTTTGTATTGACTATTTTAAAAACAACTTTTGTATACTTTGCAATACTATCTTCATTCCGTTCTTTTAAAAAAAAATTTGCTTTTGACAAGTAATAACGAACTGAATCTGATTGTTTTTGTATATTTTTACAACTAGTTGCTGTTACTTTTACAGAAGCAATAATTAACGTAAAAAAAAATAGTAGGATTGTGTTTTTTTTCATTGATTTTTAAATTGATGCTTACAAGTTACAGCTAATTTTAATTTCTGTTCCTTGATTAATTTTTGAAGTAATAAGTACTTTGCCGCCTATTTCACTCATTCTTTTTTCCATATTTTTTAAGCCATTTCCTAAAGCTACTTTTGTAATATCAAAACCTACTCCATTGTCTTTAACAGATATTTGTAACTGATTGTTTTCTGTATTTGCTTCGATGGAGATTAAAGAGGCTTCGGCATATTTTACAGCATTATTAACGGCCTCTTGTGCCACTCTAAAAATATGCATTCCGCTAATTGAGGGAAGTATCTTCGATTTGTCTGTATTATCAATAATTTCGAAGTGAGTATTTGGTACTGCAGATTTTGCCTTTTCGATAAATGATAGTATTCGAGTATGCAAATCACTGAAAGTAATCTCATTTTTATTCATTGCCCAAATAGTATCTCGTAATTGAAAAATGGTATCCGAAGTAAAAGAACTAATATTTGATAATTTATTTTTTAAAACATCGCTTGCGTCTTTGGTAACATATTTTAAATTATCTATAGACGAAATGATAAAAGTAAGTTGAGAACCAATATTATCATGTAAATCTCTTGATATACTTAAGCGTTGTTCTTGCAATCTGTTTTGTGTTTTTATTTGTGATAAAGCATCTTTTAAGCCTATTTCTTTTTGTAGTTGCTTTCTTTTTAATTGATTTTTTTTATACACTCCGAAAAAAATCATTCCTAAAAATAATAATGCTGACGCTAATAAAATAGCATATAAAGTTCTGTTTTTTATTTCTAATTGATTGGCTAGTAGCTCTTTTTTTTGTTGTGCTATTTCTTTTTGCTTTTTTGAAGTTTCATATTTTACTAAAAGTTCATTAATATCTTTTACTTTTGTTTTTTCAAAAAGACTGTCTTTTTTTGAATTAAATTTTTGTTGAAACAAATAAGCATCTTTGTAATTTTTTGATTTAAAATTAACTTCTGATAAATATCTTAAAGCTTCAACTTCAAACTCTTTAAATTTATTTTTTTTTGCAATTTTCAATGCAGTGTCTAATTGTATTTCTGCGTTATTTATTTGATTTATAGATAAATATGATTTCGAAACACCTATTTTGGCACTAGAAAGTTCGTATGAATTTTTATCATCACTAAAGTCTTTAATAGCACTAAGGTAAAGAGCAATAGATTTACTGTAATTCTTTAAGTTATATTCTGCGCTTGCAATATTAGCATTCATGTAAGGTATGTATCTTTTATAACCTAATTTTGAATACATTCCTCTTGCTTTTACACTGTATTGTATCGCATCTTTATTTTTGCCTAATTTAATTAATACAGCACCAATATTTCCATTTATAATAGTTATTCCAATTTCAAAATTATTTTTTTCATAAATTTTAAGAGCTCTTTGGTAATACTCTAAAACTTTATCATATTTTTTTTGTTTTTTATAAACAATTCCAATGTTTACTAAGACAGCGGGTATTTGATCAAAACTTTTAGATTTTTCTTCATAAATTTTTAATGCACTAAAATAATATTGCAATGCATCTAAATAATCTCCACTTTCATCTGATATAATTCCTAAATTAGTATAAGAATCTGCAATTCCTAAAGAATCTTTTATTATAATTTTTAATTCTAAACTTTTTTTATGATAATAGAGAGCACTATCTGCATTAGATTTGGCATTAAAAACATTGCCAATAGCATTGTATGATTTTGCAATGGCTTTTTGATCATTTATTTTTCGGGATATATAAAGTGCTTTTTTTCCATAAAATAAAGCAGAGTCTGGATTTGAACTTTTGTATTCCCAAGATATTTCATTTAAAAGAGATATTAGAATAGTACCTTTCGATTGCTTAGATAAATTAATAAGACTATCTAAGCGTTTATTTTGGGAATTCAGTATAAATGGTAAAAACGTTAAAAAAATAATGCAGAAAAAAAATTTCTTTATAGCCATAAAATAATTTTAAAAGTTGAATTATTAAAAAATAAATTATTGTTTTTCTAATATCATTTCTTTTATCTAAAGAAAATGATCTATTTTAAATTATAAACAAAATTCAAAATTAGTTACAACTAATTTTAATTTCTGTTCCTTGATTGGGTTTTGAAATGACAAGTATTTTACCGCCTATTTCACTCATTCTTTTTTCCATGTTTTTCAAGCCATTTCCTAAATCGATTTCTGTAATATCAAAACCTTTTCCGTTATCTTTAACAGATATTTGTAACTGATTGCTCTCTGTTTTTGCTTCAACTAAAATTGTAGATGCTTCTGCATATTTTACAGCATTATTAATAGCTTCTTGTATAACTCTAAAAATATGCATACCGTTAATTGAAGATATTGTTTTTAATTTTTCTGTATTATCAATAATTTTAAAATTGGTATTTGGTACTGCTTTTTTTGCTTTTTCTATAAACGATAAGATTCTTGTATGTAAATCTTCAAAAGTAATCTCATTTTTATTCATAGCCCAAATAGTATCTCGTAATTGAAAAATAGTATCTGAAGTAAAAGAACTAATATTCGACAATTTGTTTTTTAAAACATCGCTTGCGTCTTTGGTAACATATTTTAAATTATCAATAGAAGAAATAATAAAGGTTAATTGAGAACCTATATTATCGTGTAAATCTCTTGAGATTCTTAAACGTTGCTCTTGTAATTTGTTTTGTGTTTTTATTTGCGACAAAGCATCTTTTAAATTAATTTCTTTTTGTAATTGTTTCCTTTTTAATTGATTTTTTTTATACACTCCGAAAAAAATCATTCCTAAAAATAACAATGCAAATGTTGTTAAAACAGCATATAAACTTTTGTTTTTAATCTCTAATTGATTGGCTAATAATTCTTCTTTTTGTTGCGCAATTTTTGTTTCTTTTTTGGCAGTTTGGTATTCAATTTCTAACTCCGCAATTCTTGTATTTGTACTTTTATTTAAAACACTGTCTTTCATTTGAGTAAACAAACGATAATATTTTAATGATTTTTTTGTATTTTCTAAACTATCATAACTATTATGTAAATACTCTGTTGCATATTTTTTTAATGGAAAGTATTTATTTTTATTAGCTAAATTGTAGCCTTTTTTAAAATTGAAAACTGCTTTTTGATATTCTTTTTTTGCAAAAAACAAATCACCTAAATAAAGATACGAATCTGTAACTCCATAAATATCATTTCGTTTTTTTCTAATATACAATGCGTTATCTAAATACCTTTGTGCAATCGTAAATTTTTGTTGTTTTAAATACACTTCTGCAATATGGGTTTGGGCAAAAGGCAACCCTATACTGTCTTTTGATTCTCTACATAGAAACAGTGATTTTTTATGAAAATACAGTGCACTATCTAAGTTCTTTTTTATCTGATAAAGAACTCCAAAATTGTTATAACCCCCAATCAGTGCCGTTGGTGGTTGTTTTTCTTTTTCTAACAGCTCTATTCCGTTTTTCATATACCTAAAAGCGCTCTTTAAATTTCTGTTTTTCAATTTCCACCCTAATTCTAAATAAGAAGCTGCAATTAAATCTTCTCTATTTAGCTTTTTGAAAATAGCAATAGCTTTTAGTGTTGCGTGGGTTGCTTGCACATCTTTGGTTGTAAAATGTAAATACAAAGCTTCCTTTAAATATAATTTACCAAGCGACAAACTATCATTTGTAAATACAGCTGTTTTTTGAGTATTTAAAATCAGTATTTTATATAGATCAGTATTTGAAACGGCTTTATCAAAAGGGATATCTAATACTGTTTTAATCTTAATTTTATTAGAAAAACTAGGTAAAACGGTAATAATACTATCTAAGTAATTTTGCTGTGCAAATAGCAAATTAGATAAAAAAAGAAATAATAAATAATGGATTTTATTAAAACGCATTACTTTACTGTTATGTTGATTAAAAAATTTCACTCAAGGTAAAATTAATATTTTGAATATCAACTTTAATGGTTCTAATTTTTTGTTGAGTAACTTTTTCTAATGAGGTGATTTTAGTTGAAACACCTTTATATTTAGTAGCTAATTGGTTTTCTTTTTCTAGCTCATTAAAAATGACAGATAGTTTCTGAAAACCTTCTTTCTTCCCTCTTAAAAAAACTATGCGAAGAAACACCGCTAACAATAAAGAAACTATTAGCAGTGTAAAAAAAAGTTGATGATTATAATTAGCTATAAAAAGCATTCTATTTTATTGTAGATAAAAAGTTATTTGGCTGTCACCTTTTCCCATAATTAACAAACCGTCTAAATATATTTTTCTGATGTACTTCTTTTTCTTAAAGATATATATAGAGGATATTACACCATTTTTTTGTGATTTTACATCCCACTTGTGTTCTTTGCCAGTATCCGTATAATCTAATACCGTATACAAACCTGATCTTGGCGAAGAACCATCGATAATTATTGATATTTTAACCGTAGCACCATCTTTCATTTTTCTAGAAGTCTTTACCAAAAGCTTTACCTCTCCTGTTAAATCAGATATTTTTCCTTTCATATTTACATATTTATACCTCCAGTTTTTACGTTTAAAACGTGGCATTCTAACATAAGAATTATTCGCTGTTTTACGAACTTCTAAATGAGGGGTAATTGATTCTGCTAGGTAATTAGTAGCATCATCATATAAGTAATCATTATACTGAATATCTTTTTTTTGTGATGTTACTAACTCAAGATTGTACTCGTTTGTCTGTGCGTTTCCTAAAAAAGTAAAACTACACAATGCAATTAAAATTAAATGTTTCATAATTATTGTTTTTAAGGTTTCTATTTATTTTATGTTTTAAAGGAGATGGTTGGGCTCTAGTGTAGAAACACCAACCATCTGTAACCCTAAAAAACAATCTTCATTTTTTTATCTAATGGTAAATTGTCCGTACCATTCATTATCTAAGCAAATAGATTAAGTTCATAAATATCTATAATTTTATTACCTATAGTGGTTGTAACTCCTCCGTTTGTCAATGTGTGCTCGCTAAAGATTACAGAGTTGCAAACTGCTCCTAAACCTGCGCTATTTGAAGAGAAACAGGTACTTAAAGCTAACACAAACAAAATGGTAATTCCTGATTTTTGTAAAATTTTCATTTTAAATATTTATACACTACAAATTTGAGAAATAAGAACGCATAAAAAAATACGGCATATGCCGTATTTTCATGTTTTATAAGTAGTTATTACTGTTTTGTTGCGCTAAATTTACCTTCAGTAAAACTTTTTATAGTATTATCCACAGGGCTTTTTCCTGTAAAAGAAAAAGTACCAGTAATTACATCATTATCATCAGATGTAATTGTTACAGTTCCAGTTACTCCAGACACAGAATCATCACATACCCAGCGATCTATAGTAGCTGTATCAGCAAAATAAGCAAGCATACCATCTTGAGGGTAACTGTAAGTACCTGTTCCAGAATAATTATCAAGTCTAATAAAAATTCTAGAATTATCATCCTTATTACCTATAACACCCTGAAAACTAGCATGACTATCATCCCAAAAAATATCATCATCAATACCAGTTGTTGCTTCCCAGCTTGTACCATCAATTTTGATAGTCATAAAATCGTCTACACTTGGGCTTCCCCCTTGATTACTGGAGCAAGAAACTACTACAGCTGTAAATAAAATAGCAATTCCTAATTTTTGTAAATTCTTCATGATTATTTAGTTTTAAAGTTATTAATACTACAAATTTGAGAAATAAAAACGCATAAAAAAATACGACATATGTCGTATTTTTTTTATTTTACAAGTAGTTATTACTATTTTGGAGCAGAAAACTCGCCACTGCTAACTTGCTTATTTGTACCAGCTGCAGCATTAAATCCTGAGAATGAAAAAGTTCCTTTTACATGTGTAGCAGTGTCCTCTGTAATTCTAATAGTACCTTGTCCTATATTAAAAGTAGATGTCCAAGCTGCAACAGAAGGTGTTATAGTTCCGTACATAAGGCTATTCGTATTTGTTATTGCATCGCCTGTTACATAAGTACCGGCACCATTGTAAGAAAATATATTCAATCTAATATAATCTCCGTTTGCTGTAGATCCTTGTACTGCAAGAACACCATTAGTTTCAGTAGCGCCAACAGATGCTTTCATAGAAGCAAAACTTGCACCTGCTACATCTGCAGTTAAAAATGCGTCTCCGCCAGTTGGTTCGTCTCCGCTACTTCCGCAAGAAAACATAAATACTGTTAAAAGTAATACGGCAATTTTTTGTAAATTTTTCATTTTAAATATTTTAAGATTATTAACACTACAAATATGTAACATGCTTACAATCAAAAAAATACGGCATCTGCCGTATTTTTTTTAAAATTTCAGAAGAATTTTTAAACCGTTGTCTCTTCTACTAGCTTTTTTGCTTCTTCTAATTGTTCAGTGGGAATTAAAATTCGAAATTCATCATTAGTTGGTCCTTTTCTGGTTAGCCATTGTATATCGAATTCTAAGAGTTTGATGTTGTTTTTAGCATCAACAATTTTCAAGCTTTTTAATCTTTTTTGCTTTCCTGATAAATCAATTTTACAATTATTTATCAGCAAGTAATTGGTAAAAAGTTGTACTTGCGGATTTTTTATACCTGTTTTTAAGTGTTTATAGCTAAATGTCATCCGAAGAAACGGAATTAAAATTCCCAACGGAATGGAAAAAGAAAGTGCCATTAAAAAACTAGTACTTCTCAAAAACATTAAACCTAATGTTCCTAAAATAACAATTCCAATACCAAAGTAGATATTATCTTCCTTTTTGTTGGCTTTTTCTATAACAACAAATTCATTCCATTCTTTTTCAGAATAAAACCAATGCGCTAATAATTTATTTTGTTGTGGATGTTTCAAAAATAATTGTATTTAAGGTTGTAAACGTATTATTACCTGCATTGAAACCTACAGGTTGTTTGTTTTTTAATGATTTGAATCTACTCCTCTTTACCATCTAAAAAATTTAAGTAAAAAAAACATCAGCCAAAAAACAAATTATGACTGATGATGTACTGAAACAGATTATATTTTATAAGCGTATATCGTTTTTTTATTCGCTTTATAATATAATATTCTATCAATTGAATTTATTTTGTAGGTAGGTTTTTTATCTTTTAATAAAATTTCTTTTATTTTTTTACCATCATTTTTATTCAATTTTACTAAACCAACACCCGATTTTAATTTGGTTAAAATAAATTTGTCGTTTTGCGTTTGTGCTGAGGCTTTAAAACGTTTTGATATTACACCAAATGAAGCGCCTGCAATACCCGCAAAACCTTTAGAGTAATTGTTCATTTTAGAACCATGACTATTATATCTACCAAAACTTGTCCTATTTGCGCCTGCACTATAAGAAGCACTCGCTGCCAATGTGGCTGCTGATATAGCAACAGCTGCACCCAATATTTTACCAAAAGTACTTGTCCCTGGTGCTTTGTAAAATTCTTTGTAAATTTCTTTTCCCTTAGCGTCTAAGAGCATCATGTTTTGGCTAGAAGTTAATAAAATATTTTCTCCTCTCATTTCTATGGATGTTGGCATTTCTTTTCCTCCAAATTTTGGTTTTGCAATAATTTTCACTTTTCCAGAATTGGCATCAATACTATATAAACCTGCACTACAACTTAATAAAAACCGTTTATTTACTTTGTCATAAGTGGATGCTACTGCTTTTGATTTCTTGTATTTTAATTTTTTACCTAATACCGAGTCTCCTGAATTTTCATCTACAATATTTGCATCACTACCCGTAATATATAATAATCCTTTATCTGTTTTTGCTAAAGTGATAATTCCTGCTCCTGTTTTTAAAGGTTTTCTCCATAGAGGAGTTCCGTTAAATTTAATTTTATTGATACCTCCTGCTGATTGACCGAATAAAATACCGTCTTTTAAAGCATAAAAATGTGTTACCACACTTTTTACTTTTGGAGCTTTCTCCCATAAATCTTTTCCTGTATTTTTATCTAAAAAGTAGATGTACGATTTTTCTGGTACGTTAATCATTCTAGCTCCTGAAAATCCTTTTGCAATATTTACTCTCTTATTTTTATGTGCTAAAATAGCAATACCTTCTGGCAGAATCTCTACTTGAGCTGCTAATCCTTTTAATTTATTTCCTTTTGCCCATAAAATTTCCCCACTTGCACTCACTTTGTAAACAGTAGATTTTTTCTTATTCTTATCATTTTGAAAAGCATAAATAGCATCGTCTTTAATGTTTACAAAACCTATGTTTTTTAATTTTGCAGACCATAGTATTTTTCCTGTTGCTAAATCTAGCATATCTAAACCTTTGGTTCTTGGAACTATTAATTTTCCATTGAATATTTTTGGTTGTCCAGAAACATGATTATTTGCTTTTAAACGGATAGTATACTCTTCTTTCCCAGTAGATAAGTCATACACAGCCAAAGTGTTTCCTGCACCTCTTAATTTTCCATTTAATTTTCTAATTCCATTGATAACTAATTTGTTTTCTGGCAAGACATAGTTTCTAGAGTAAATAAAAGTAAATCCATCTGCTTTAGAATCAAATAAAACCTTACCTGTAACCACATCTAACACAAAAGTTTTTCCGTTCATTCCGTTAGCAACAAACATTGCATAAGGTGTACCTGGTTGTAAATGAAAATTTTCTTCTTTAATATTTTTTCGTTTATCAAACAAAAAAGCAGGTTGTGCTTCGTTTGGTTTGATACCATAAATACCATTTGAGGTTGACACTAAAAATGTACCTGCATCGGTCATTTTCATCCACTTTATAGAACCAAGGTTGTATTTAAAGTCTGGTGTTTGTGCTTTCTGTGCAAAAGCAATTACTGAGCTTAATAAAAATACAGTAAAAAATTGTTTTTTTAATAGAGTTACTAATTTCATGATTTTAAATTTTAAATGATGTTTCAAAAATCTGAAAAAATAACAATCAGTACAATACGACAAATGACGTATTTTAAAAATTCATAAAAGGGAATTGGTTTTGTAGTTTTTGCTGCTGAAACTGTAACTTTTCTAAAAACCGTTGATGCTGTTCTGAGGCTTTATGAAATGGTTTATGAGACAATCCTTTTTGAAGATTCTCTACCGCTTGCATTGTGCTTTGAGCTTCTTCTGAAACCCAAACTTGGGTAAATTTTTTCCAAATATAATCAATAGCAGTTTGGTTGAGATGTATCATATCTTCTGTGTAAAAACGATAATCACGCAACTCATCCATCATAATTTCATATGAAGGAAAATAGGATGCATTACATCCTTTTAATACTTGATGAATTGCCGCAATTAAATGTGTTTTACTTTGTTGATTTTCTATAAAACCATCTTTTAAATGACGAACTGGAGAAACTGTAAAAATTATTTTTGTATCTCTATGAACACTTTTTATCAATGTAACAATTGCCTCTAAATTCTCTTTAACTTCATCAACCGATAAAATTTCTTTTAAGAACTTTTTTTGAGGTATTTTATGGCAATTTGCAACAATTGTATCGCTCTCAATAAATCGATACACCCAAGAAGTACCAAGCGTAATAACAATATGTGTTGAGTTATTTAGTTGTTGAGCTATTAATTGGATTCCATTATTTAAGTTGCTTAGTAATTTGTTTTTATCCGCATTACTCACAACTGAATGCGCTTCAAAACAATGCCAACGTTCATTGTGAAAAAAGATATCTTTTTCTGTATAAACTTTCTTATTAATTGCGTTGGTAATTAAATTTTCTATTGCCTTTGGATGAAATAAAATTCCCAACGGATTTACAACAGATTGAAATTGATAATACGATAATTTATTTCCTATATTTTCAGAGAAACAAGAACCAATTAATAGCAATTTAGAAGTATAATCTATTTGATTATCATTTTGCTTTTTTAATGGTATTTTGGTTCTAAATTGCATCCTATTTTATATACTCCACCGCTCGTTCTAAAGCCTTCGGAATTCCTCCAGGATTTTTACCACCAGCAGTTGCAAAGAAATTCTGACCACCACCACCACCGTGTATTAGTTTTCCTAATTCTCGCACTACTTTCCCTGCGTCATAACCTCGTTCATTAGCTAACTCTTTAGAAACATAGCATGTCAACATCGCTTTATCACTTTTTACAGAAGTAGCAAATAATAAAAATAAATTTTGATATTCTTTACCCAAAGAAAACGCTATATTTTTAATTCCATTTTGGTCTAAATCGGTTTTAATAGCCAAAAACTGAACACCATTTATTTCTTGTAACTGCTTTCTTAAATCTCCTATTGCATTTTTAGCTTTATCTTTTAAAAGCAATTCTATTTGCTTTTTTAACGAGGTATTCTCACTCTGTAAATCTACAATTGCTTTTTCAGGATTACTCGTATTTTTTAACAGCCCTTTTATTGTATGATAACTTCTATTGTTCTCTCTATAATATTCTTTTGCAGTATCTGAAGTAATCGCTTCAATTCTACGAATACCAGAAGCAATAGCGCTCTCGGTTGTAATTTTAAAATGCCAAATTTTTGAAGTATTTTTAATATGAGTTCCTCCACATAGTTCTTTCGATTTCCCGAATTTTATCATCCTAACAGAATCACCATATTTTTCTCCAAACAATGCCAAAGCCCCTTTTTTTATGGCTTTATCCATAGAGATATTTCTAAATTCTTTTAATGGTAAAGATTCTCTTACACGTGCATTTACAAAATTTTCTACCTGCAACAATTCGTCATCTGTCAGTTTAGAAAAATGAGAGAAATCAAAACGCAAATGGCGTGAGTGTACAGAAGATCCTTTTTGTTCTACATGTTTTCCCAGAACTTCTCGTAATGCTTGATGTAATAAATGAGTTGCCGTATGGTTACTTGCTGTTAATTCTCGTTGTTTTTTATCTACAACTGCCTTAAAAGTCTGAGAAACATTTTTAGGCAAATTTTTTGTAAAATGGATAATTAAATTATTCTCTTTTTTTGTGTTTAAAACATACAAAACGTTAGAATTCGGGATTTCTAAATACCCCTTATCGCCAACTTGCCCACCACCTTCTGGGTAAAAAGGTGTTTTATCAAACACCAATTGATACATTTCGCCTTCTTTTTTTGAGGTTACTTTTCTGTATTGAATAATATTTACATCAACCTTTAAAGTATCATATCCTACAAATTCTTTTTCTTCGGATGAATTTACAAAAATCCAATCTTCAGTTGAAGTTGCCGCTGCAGAACGAGAACGATTTTTTTGTTGCTCTAAAGCAATATTAAACTCTTCTTCATCAAAAGAAAATCCTTTTTCTGATAAAATTAACGCCGTTAAATCCTTCGGAAAACCGTAGGTATCAAATAATTCGAAAGCTTTTTTTCCTGAAATTACTTTCCCTTCACTTTTATCGATAATTCTATCTAACAATAATAATCCTTGATCTAAAGTCCTTAAAAAAGAATGTTCTTCTTCTCTGATAACATTTATAATCAACTGTTTTTGCGCTTTCAATTCAGGAAAAACAGTGCCTAAATTATTTACCAATGTATTTGTTAATCTATACATAAAAGGCTCTTGTTGATTTAAAAATGTAAATCCGTACCGAACAGCTCTTCGCAAAATTCTACGAATTACATAACCTGCACCAGTATTACTTGGCAATTGGCCATCGGCAATAGAAAAGGCAACCGTTCTAATATGATCTGCAATAACACGAATGGCAATATCCGTCTCTTCCTTTTTTCCGTAAGAAGAATTGGTAATCGTTTTAATTTCTCTAATTAATGGTGTAAAAACATCAGTATCATAATTAGATTTTACATTTTGCAATACCATACACAAACGTTCAAATCCCATCCCTGTATCAATATGTTTTGCTGGTAAATCTTCTAAAACACCATTTGCTTTTCGGTTGTATTGCATAAAAACCAAGTTCCATATTTCTACTACCTGCGGATGGTCCATATTTACCAATTCCTTTCCATCTACCTTTGCTTTTTCTTCGGATGAACGAATATCTACATGAATTTCAGAGCACGGACCACAAGGGCCTTGCGCTCCCATTTCCCAAAAATTATCTTTTTTATTTCCTTTTAAAATTCTATCTTCAGGAATCAATTCTTTCCAAAAATTATACGCTTCTGTATCTAATGAAAGATTGTCTTTATCATCACTTCCTTCAAAAACAGTAACGTATAGAATACTTTTATCAATTTTATACACTTCTGTCAATAACTCCCATGCCCAAGAAATCGCTTCTTTTTTAAAATAATCTCCAAAAGACCAGTTTCCTAGCATTTCAAACATTGTATGATGGTAAGTATCATACCCTACTTCCTCCAAATCATTATGTTTCCCAGAAACACGCAAACATTTCTGTGTATCAGCAATTCTATTGTTTTTTGGCACACCATTTCCTAAAAAATATTCTTTAAAAGGAACCATACCTGCATTTGTAAACATCAATGTAGGGTCATTTTTTAAGACCATTGGTGCAGACGGAACAATACTGTGTTTTTTTGATTTAAAAAAGTCTAAAAAAGTGCTTCTTACTTCGTGAGATTTCATACTAATTATGATGAAAAGTTGTTAAATTATTATTAAAAAACTACTTAAAAAAGCAGTTTAAAAAACATTTTGTAAATTTGTTCGTTTTCAAATAAGAAATTCAATAAAGAATTACTTATAAAATGCAAAAATAGTACATTTAGCTTTATGGCAAAAGTAAAATATTATTATGACTCAGATACCTTATCTTATCAGAAGATAAAGGAAAAAAAAGGTGCCACCTATAAAAAAATTATTTTATGGACCTTAAGTATTTTACTAATAGGTTTTATCGGCTTTATAAGTTTTAGTCAGTTTTTAATAACATCAAAAGAAAGAGCACAAAAAAGAGAGTTAGAAAACCTACAACTACATTACGAGCTTTTAAGTAAAAGAATGCAAGAAAGCACTACTATTTTAGCTCAACTACAAGAAAGAGATAATACTATTTATAGAACTTATTTTGAAGCAAATCCTATTTCAGACGCACAAAGAAAAGCTGGTTTTGGAGGTGTAAATCGTTATCAATATTTAGAAGGATTTGATAATTCTACAATGATAAAAAACATTACCAAAGAGGTGGATATTTTATCAAAACAGCTAGTTGTACAATCTAAATCTTTAGATGAAATTGTAAAATTAGCCAAAGAAAAAGAAAAAATGCTGGCATCTATCCCTGCCATTCTACCTATAGAAAAAGGAGAGATGACCCGTATGGCTTCAGGGTATAAATGGAGAATGCATCCTATTTTAAAAATTAGAAAATTTCATAAGGGAATGGATTTTACTGCGCCAGTTGGTACACCTATTTATGCATCAGGAAATGGAAAAATAACCAGAGCAAACAGAAGCGCAACGTTTGGAAACGTGGTGTACATAGATCATGGTTATGGCTACAAAACCATTTATGCGCATATGAGTAAGATAAAAGCTAGAAAAGGAAAAAAAGTAAAACGTGGTGATTTAATTGGTTATGTAGGCAATACTGGCCGATCAGTGTCAGCACATTTACATTACGAGGTGCATAAAAATAATGTAGCCGTAAACCCTATGTATTTTTACTACGGTGACTTATCGCCAGAAGAGTTTTTAGAAATGCAAAAAGCTTCTGAAGAAGAAGGTCAATCTTACGATTAATTTTATCATCCTAGAAACATGTATGTAGATTTACCCGAGAAACGTTATTACAAAATTGGCGAAGTTGCCAAAGCTTTTGCTGTAAACACCTCTTTAATTCGGTTTTGGGAAAAAGAGTTTGAGATTATCAAACCAAAAAAAAATGCCAAAGGAAACCGATTATTTACTTCGGATGATATTTCTAACTTTAAATTAATATATAACTTAGTAAAAGAGCGAGGTTACACCTTAGAAGGCGCAAAACAAAAATTAAAGAAAAACCCTGAAAGAACTATCAATAATCACGAAATTATTAGTAGATTGGAAGCTGTAAAAGCAACCTTACAAAAAATAAAAAATCAATTATAACAAACAAAAATTAGAAATTATGAAAAAATGGTTAATCCCTTTAATTGTTGTCGGTGTAATCGTCTTTGCTCTTTATAATTGGGCAGTTGGCTTTAACAACACTGCTATAGAACATCAAGAAAATGCCAAAACAGCTTGGTCTAACGTAGAAAGTTCTTATCAGCGTAGAAATGATTTAATTGGTAACTTGGTAAAAACTGTACAAGGAGCTGCAGATTTTGAGAAATCTACTTTAAAAGAAGTGATTGAAGCAAGAGCTGCTGCAACAAAAACAACCATAAACGCAGGAGATTTAACTCCAGAAAAAATGGCAGCATTTCAAAAAGCACAAAGCGGCTTAACAGGTGCTCTAAGTAAATTAATGGTAGTTGTAGAACGGTATCCTGATTTAAAAGCAAACAAAAACTTCTTAGAATTGCAAAGTCAATTAGAAGGTACTGAAAACAGAATTAATGTAGCTAGAGATCGTTTTAACGAAGGTGTAAATGTATATAACAAACATATTAAAAAATTTCCAGGATCAATTTTAGCGGGTATTTTTAATTTTGATGACATGATACGTTACAAAGCAGAAGCAGGTTCTGAAAAAGCACCAGATGTTAAATTCGATTTTAACGGTAAAAAATAAATGTCTAAAGTAGAAGATTTTCTTTCTGCACAAGAAGAACAGGAAATTGTTGCTGCGATTAGAGAAGCAGAGAAAAATACTTCTGGCGAAATACGTGTACATATTGAACCTCGTGCCGAGAAAAATCATTATGAACGATCGTTAGAAGTATTTCATCTCTTAAAAATGGACAATACCAAAGAGCAAAATGCCGTATTATTATATGTTGCTGTAACCGATAAAAAGTTTGTGATTTATGGCGATAAAGGTATTGATGCCGTAGTACCCAAAAACTTTTGGGATACCACAAAAAATGTTATTCAAAATCATTTTAAACAAGGTGATTTTAAACAAGGAATTATTGATGGTGTTTTAAAAGCAGGAAACGAATTACAAGTTCATTTCCCTTGGGATACAAATGATATTGACGAATTATCTAACGAAATTTCTAAAGGATGATTCTTCTTACAGGAAACTAACACTCTGTTATAATGGAAAAACAAACAAAAAATCTCATATTTATAACTATCATTATATTGCTAACATCATTAGACTGCTATAGTCAGCAAAACGGAATAAAAAACACTGTAATAAGAAGCGGAGTTACTTTAGGTAGTGTATTAGCCATTGTACTCTCTTGGGAAAGAAACAAATCTGTTTTATTAGCTTTTATCCATGGTATTTTTAGTTTTCTTTATATTATCTATTTTTTAATTACAAGAAAACCCGAAGAAAGAAAATAAAACTGTGAGAAACCTCTTAACATATAAAAATTTTACGCTCTATTTTATTGTGCTTCTTTTTGCACAACCTGTTTTTTCTCAAGGATTTGAAATCCCAGAAAAACCTACAGAGCAAACCAGTGTTTATGATTATATAGGTCTTTTGTCTGCAAGTCAAAAAGCAACTCTAGAAAATAAATTAATACACTATTCCGATTCTACTTCTACACAAATTGTAGTCGCTATTATCACATCCACGGAAGGTGAAAACATTGCCTATTTAGCAACAAATTGGGCAGAAAAATGGGGTATCGGGCAAGCAAAAGAAGACAACGGTATCTTAATGCTTTTAGCAAAAGATGATAAAAAAATAACCATTCAAACGGGTAAAGGCGTAGAGCATTTACTAACCGATTTTACTTCTAGAAGAATTATTGAAAGAGACATTATTCCGCAGTTTAAAAATGGCAATTTCTATGCAGGTTTAGATAAAGGTAGCGATGCTATTTTTAAAGTAATGAATGGAGAATACAAAGGTACTCGTAAAAAATCTAAGGATTCTTCTGGTTTTTCTGTCATTATTTTTGTCATTATTGTTTTCATCTTTTTTCTTATCATTTCTCGTGGTAATAAAAACAATAGAGGTGGTGGAAAGCGCACAAAAAGAAACGTAGCGGGAGATATTCTAGAAACCATTATTCTAAGTAACATGGGACGTGGAAGCTTTGGCGGAGGTGGTTTTGGAGGATCTTCTTCTTCAGGCGGATTCGGAAGCGGAGGCTTCGGAGGTGGTTTTGGCGGAGGTAGTTTTGGTGGCGGCGGAGCTACTGGGGGTTGGTAGCTTATTTTTGTCTAAAATAAATAACTATTGGCACTCCATTAAAATTATAAATTTCTCTTAATTTATTTTCAATAAAACGTTTGTAAGGATCTCTTACATATTGTGGCAAGTTTGCAAAAAACACAAATTTTGGTGTTCTTGTTGGCAATTGCATACAATATTTTATTTTCACAAACTTCCCTTTTATTGCTGGTGGTGGGTTGTTTTTTATCACCTCTAGCATGGTTTCGTTTAATTTACTTGTAGCAATTCGGGTTTTTCTATTCTCAAATACTTCAACAGCTGTTTCCATCGCTTTAAAAAGACGTTGTTTTGTCAGTGCAGAAATAAATACAATTGGTACATCTGTAAAAGGAGCTATTTCTTTTCTAACAGCAGCTTCAAAATCTCGCATTGTATTGGTTTCTTTTTCAATCAAATCCCATTTATTAACCAAAATAACAACTCCCTTTTTGTTTTTATCTGCCAACCAAAAAATATTTTGATCTTGACTTTCAAACCCACGAGTGGCATCAATAATTAATACAATAACATCAGAATGCTCAATAGTTCTTACAGCTCTCATTACCGAATAGAATTCTAAATCTTCTTTTACTTTAGATTTTTTTCTGATTCCTGCTGTATCTACTAAATTAAAATCAAACCCAAAACGGTTGTATTTTGTATCGATAGAATCTCTTGTAGTACCTGCTATATCAGTTACAATATTTCTTTCCTCTCCTATTAATGCATTTATAAATGATGATTTTCCTGCATTTGGTCTTCCTACAATTGCAAACCTTGGCAACTCATCTTCAGTTTCTTCTTCCTGTTCAGGTATTTCTTTAACAATAGCATCTAATAAATCACCCGTACCGCTTCCGTTTATAGATGATATGGTATGATAGTCTCCCAACCCTAGGTTATAAAACTCAACTGCATCAGCTTCACGCATTGCATTATCAACTTTATTAACTGCGGTAAAAATAGGTTTCTTAACTTTTCGCAATAGTTTCGCAACCTCACTATCCATTGGTGTGATTCCTTGCTCAACATCAACAATAAAAATAATAATATCAGCTTCGTCAATCGCTAAATTTACTTGTTTTCTAATTTCTGCTTCAAAAATATCATCAGAACCAATAATATATCCACCGGTATCGATTACAGAAAACTCTTTTCCATTCCAATCAGATTTTCCATAATGTCTATCTCGTGTAACACCACTTACTGCATCTACAATTGCATCTCTACGCTGTACCAAACGGTTAAACAAGGTCGATTTCCCTACATTTGGTCTTCCTACAATGGCTATAATACTATTCATCTCTAATAATTTTCGGCAAAGATACGGATTAGAGACCGATTTTTTCACACTTAATGCTTGAACATAGTTTTAATGAAACTTAAACTGCTCTATCTTGAAATACGGCTCATTATTAATTATTATTGATGATTTTTAGATACTTATTTTTTAAAACGTCTTCCTTTCCATTGATAGTTGAAAAATATTGACTTTAAAACTACAAAAACACTAAAAAACGGATATAACAAACTACTGGGAAAAAACCATTGATACATTGCTTTTTGTTGATGAAAAAAAGAACTTGTTTTATAAAATAAGATAAAATCTAACAACAATTTTATTGTAAAAAAAAGTAAAAATTGCTGATACGGAGCTTGTTGAAAAATAGCCAAGAAAGAGAAAATGAGTAAACTAAAATTAGTTAAAAAAACAATGCTTCCTACTAATTTTCCAAAACCCAATTGATAGTTTGCAGATTTTGCTGCCCATCGTACTCGTTGATGTACTAGGTCTTTAAGAGTCTTTACAGGAAAAGTTTGTACAATTGCTTCTTTTGCTTTTAAGAATTGTACATTTTTAGAATTGTTTTTTATAAATTTTTCAAAAAGAAAAATATCATCACCACTGGCAATATTGTTGTTTCCTTCAAATCCGTTAAGTTGTAGAAATAGTTCTTTTTGGTATGCTAAGTTTGCTCCGTTACATAGAAAAGGTTTGTCAATCCCGAATCCGCCAATAGTTACACCTTGTAAACTTAAAAAATCTAGCAACTGAAATTGTTCAAAAAACGTATTTTTTGTTTGATAGCTTACAGGTGCAACCACCATTTTTGGTTGATTTTTTTGTATAAAACCATTAAAAGTATTTAACCAGTTTTTAGGTAAGATACAATCGGCATCTGTAGTGAGTATCCAATTGTTTTTTGTTTTTGAAATTGCTGTGGTAATCGCATCTTTTTTTGGTGAATTTGAACTTCTTTTGTTTCTAATGATGCGATATTGTATTTGTTTATTAAGTGTTTCGGAAATAAGTTTAACAGAACTGTCAGAAGAAGCATCATCAATGAAAATAAATTCAAAAAGGTCTTTGGGATAGTTTAGTTTATCAATAGATTGTAATAAAAAAGGTAGTTTTTCTGCTTCATTCCGAAAAGGAACAATTACAGAAAATGTAGTTTTAGGAGTGTAATTTTTAAACTCAAAATAAAGAACTTTATCAAATCCAATGATAAAAGAAATTACGATAATACTATAGCAAATAATGATAAAAAATAGCCACCAAATCATTTTGTTATCTTGGTTTTAAAGGTGAGTACAAAATAGCTTCCAATAATTGCAGGAAACACAAAATTAAAAACCCACATAAGGGTGGTGATTGATAAAATTGTCAATTCATCAATCATAAAATATCTAAAAACCCAAATAGCAACCGTTCCTTTTATAATTACATCAAAAATACTTAGCATCGGTATTATTGATGCTACAAAATATACAGAAGTAATTGCAGACATTGCATCTATATAAGAGATATCGGTTTTAAAAAGGAGTAATAAAAAATAAAATTGATGCGAAAAAATAAGATACCGAAACAATGAATATAAGGCTATTTTAAGATTTAAGGTTTTCGGAATTTTAGCAATAAATTCACTTGCTCTTTGAGTAGAATAGCCATGATATCGAAAATGTTTTGCGCCAAAGAAAAAAGCAGAAACTAGAAACAATGCAAGTAGTAAAAATCGAAATATTCGATAAAAATGAATAGATACATTGTATTGGTAAACAAAATAACCAAAACCAATCAAACCAAAAATAATAGTCATTAACATTTGATAAAAATTACCTACTAAATTGAGCCCTAAAACCTGTTTTCTGTATTTTTTCTCAAAATAGAGTGCTTTTGCTCCATATTCTCCAATTCTATTTGGTGTAATTAAAGAAGTTGTTAAAGATGCTAGACTTTGTTTACTAGCTTCAAAAAAGGATAGTGGAATAATAAAAGAGGCGATGGTTTTCCATTTTAAAATTTCAAAGAACCAGTTAAAAAATGTAAAAATTAGTAGAAAAACAATAGTTTTTGTCTGGAATATACTGTTTTCTGTTAGTTTTTGATAAAAATCAGAAAAATGGAGTTGGTTGTTTTCTACGAGTTTTGTGTAGATAAAATATCCACATCCAATAACTATTGAAAGTTTAATGGCTGTAAAAAAGAATTGCTTAGTTTTGTATGAAAGCGAATTGTACATTTACGGTGCAAAATACTAAAATCTGTCATTACGAGGAAGAATGACGAAGTAATCTTTTTAATAAGTAAGTAAAATATCTTTGTGAAGACTGAAAAAATCATCTTAGGAATTGATCCTGGAACAACCATTATGGGTTTTGGAATTATAAAAGTGGTTGGTAAAAAGATGGAATTTGTTCAAATGAATGAACTTATTTTAAAAAAATATTCTGATCATTATTTAAAACTCAAATTAATTTTTGAGAGAACAATAGAACTAATTGACACATACCATCCCGATGAAATTGCTTTAGAGGCACCTTTTTTTGGCAAGAACGTACAATCAATGTTAAAGTTAGGGAGAGCACAAGGGGTAGCAATGGCAGCAGGTTTGTCAAGAGAAATTCCCGTTACCGAGTATGCGCCTAGAAAAATAAAAATGGCAATTACAGGTAAAGGAACTGCTAGTAAAGAACAAGTTGCATTGATGTTAAAATCACTTTTAAAATTAGAGACATTGCCAAAAAACTTAGATGCCACTGATGGTTTGGCAGCGGCTGTTTGTCATTTTTATAATTCAGGAAAAATAGTTGGAGGGAAAAGTTATACAGGTTGGAGTGCTTTTGTGAAACAGAATCCTAAGAAGGTTAAAAAATGAGTGGTATCTACATTCATATTCCTTTTTGCAAACAGGCGTGTTATTATTGTGATTTCCACTTTTCTACTTCACTAAAAAAGAAGGATGACTTGGTTTCTTGTTTGATCAAAGAACTTAAACTTAGAAAAAAAGAATTAGAAAAGGAGCAGATAGAAACGATTTATTTTGGAGGAGGAACACCAAGTTTATTAACTGTTAATCAATTACAGTCTATTTTAGAGGCAGTGTATTTAAACTATAATGTAATTGAGTATCCAGAAATTACGTTAGAAGCAAATCCTGATGATTTGTCTGAAGAAAAAATAGATCAATTGGCAAAAAGCCCGATAAACAGACTAAGTATCGGAATACAATCTTTTTTTGAAGATGATTTAAAATCGATGAACAGAGCACATTTTGCAAAAGAAGCAAAAGAATGTTTGGCTGTGGCGACTCGTCACTTTGATAATATTACGATTGATTTGATTTATGGAATACCGAATATGAGCAACAAAAGATGGAAAGAAAATCTCCAAATTGCGTTCGATTTTGGCGTGAACCATATTTCAAGTTATGCATTAACTGTTGAGCCTAAAACAGCATTAGATTCGTTTATTAAAAAAGGCGAATATCCTCCTTTAGAGGAACAACTTGCTGCGAAACATTTTGATATTTTGGTTGATGAAACCGAAAAAAATGGATTTATACACTATGAAATTTCTAATTTCGGAAAACCAAATTATTTTTCAAAACACAATACTAGTTATTGGTTGGGTATAAAATATATAGGTATTGGTCCTTCGGCACATTCGTTTAGTAAAACACATAGAAGTTGGAATGTTGCAAATAATACAAAATATATCAAATCAATTCAGCAAAATAAATTACCTAATGAAGTTGAGGAATTGTCGATAAATAACCGTTTTAATGAATTTGTAATGACGGGTTTACGAACTGTTTGGGGAGTTTCTTTAGGAAAAATTGAAACTGATTTTGGAGTAGAATTTAAAGAACAGTTATTGGCATCCTCAGAAAAATTTATCAACAAAAAACTACTTGTTATTGAGAGAGTACCGAAGGAATCCTTCTCTACTGACAGGGTTTTAAAAACTACTCAAAAAGGAAAATTTCTAGTAGATGGTTTAGCGAGTGAGTTATTTATAATTTAGGTATATTTGAAATATGATAGCTACCATTGCATACAACTCAAAAAAGTATCACATAGATTTTACAAAACCAATTGATGTTTCTATTTCAATTGATGTTTCTAAGCAGAATATAAATGCCTGGTATTTAGAGCCTCCAAAAATTAATCCTGTAGTATCAGGAGAATGGATTGCGAGCGTAAAAGAAGGTGCAAATATAAACTTTAACTCTATTGAGTTTAATCCGCATTCTCATATTACACATACTGAATGTGTGGGGCATATTACTCAAAAAGTATATTCTGTAAACAAAAACTTAGATCAGTTTTTCTTTTTAGCGGAAGTTGTTACTGTAGCTCCAGAATTGTTGAACGATGATTTTGTAATCTCTAAAAAACAATTGCAATTTGCTCTAGGAAACAAAAAGAGAGATGCTATAGTTATTCGTACGCTTCCTAATTTAAGTGATAAAAAAGAGATGCAATATTCTCATACAAATCCACCATATTTGTTAAAAGAAGCGGCAATTTATTTGCGAGAAAAAGGAATCAAACACTTGCTTATAGATTTACCTTCGGTAGATAAGGAAAAAGATGGAGGGAAATTGTTAGCACATAATGCTTTTTGGAATACTTCAAGAAAACTAAGGCTAGATGCTACAATTACAGAGTTTATATATGTGCCAAATAATGTTTTAGACGGGACTTATTTTTTAAATTTAATGATAGCTCCTTTTGAAAATGATGCAACACCGAGTAAACCTATTTTATACAAAATAGTAGATTAAATAGTTTTTATTTTTTGATTTTGTGTTCAATTATTTCCGTAAATTCGTAAATGTAAATATTAGACTATGGAATTACTTTTTTTAGGATTGGCAATTGGTGCAGTCATTTCTTTTTTCGCGTTTAAAAAATACACTTCATTTGGTAGTAAAAAACTAACAGAAAAACAATCGGTTATTTTGTTAGATAAAATCAAAAAAGTTTCAAAACTAATAACGGTAGAGGGGGAGTTTGCAGAAATTTATCATCATGAAAATACTAAAGAAAAATTTTTAGGACTATTTTCTAGTAAGAAAAAAGCGATTATATTAATCAATGCAAAAGCACATATTGGCTTTGATTTTAAGAAGATAAAAATGCAATCTGACACCAGAAAAAAGAAAATTATTTTAACCGAATTTCCGCAGCCAGAAGTCTTGTCCATAGAGCCTAATATTCGATTTTATGATATTCAAAATGGGTTGTTAAATAAGTTTGATTCAGAAGATTTAACACAAATAAACAAAGATGCAAAAGAGTATATTTTGCAAAAAATACCTGAAAGTAATTTAATGCAAACAGCAAATAAAGAGGCGTTAGAAGCTATTTTATTGATGCAAAATTTAGTAGAAACTATTGGGTGGAAATTAGATTATTCGGCATTAGAGATTCCCGCTTCTAATCAAGAATTATTAGATTAAAAAATGAATATAGAGCAACTCAGAGAGTATTGTATTGCTAAAAAAGGAGTTACGGAAAGCTTTCCTTTTGATGAAACGACATTGGTTTTTAAAGTAATGAATAAGATGTTTTTACTAACAGGGCTAAAGAGTTGGGAGAATAGAGAAGGAAGTATGAATGTAAAATGCAATCCTGAAAAAGCTATAGCATTAAGAGAGCGGTATGAAAGCGTAATGGCAGGTTATCATATGAGTAAAAAACATTGGAATACTGTTGTGTTAAATAGCGATGTGTCAGATACTTTTGCTTTTGAATTGGTAGATCATTCTTATGATTTGATAACAAAAAACTTGACTAAAAAACTAAAAGAAGAATTAAAAAATCTTTAAGATTTTCTGTAATTAGAAGGAGATATTTTTTTAAACTTTTTAAACATTCTATTAAAGTTAGATAGATTATTAAATCCGCATTGAAAAGCAATTTGGTTAACAGGGGTTTCATTATCAGTAATTAGTACTTTACAGGCCTTTTCTATTCTAAATTCATTTAAAAACGTAAAATAGCTTTTATTGGTACGTTGTTTAAAATACCTACAAAAAGCGTTCGGAGTCATATTTGCAATGTTTGAAATTGTATTCAAATTAATATTCTCTTTGAAGTGGTGTATTGTAAAATCCATTACATCTCGCATTCTTTTACCTTCAATATCCGTATATTTTTTTTCATAAATAAAAGAAGAAAGGCTTTTGTAGTTGCATTTTGAAGTGATTTTTATTGTTTCTAATAAGGAAGTAAATAGTTTGAATTTTGAAGCATTTTTCAATTCAGAAAATAAATTAGTGATTGTTTTTTTTGATGAAGTTATTTTAAACCCATGTTTTGAGCGTTTAAAAAAAGGTTTTAATTCTTGTAGTTCCTCAAGTTCAAAAAAATCGATACCAAAAGAATCTTTAGAGAAAAATAAACTTTGCATATGTGAATTAGGTGTTTCTTCAGTATCGCTTTTAAAAACATGCGGAATATTACTTCCTATAATTAATACATCTCCTTTGTCGTAATAGTTTATCGAATCACCAACAATCAAAGTTCCTTTACCTTTTTTAATTAAGGTTATTTGAATCTCTTCATGCTGATGTAGTTTGTCATAAAAGTAAAGCTCAATATCTTCTTGGAAAACAATCGCATTGTTTTCAGGTTTTGGGATTTTGAATGGTAGTACTTTCATGTTTCAAACATACATAATTATTATTCAATTAAATAATATTAAATTAATTATTAGATAATATAGTATTAGTTATTGATAAAACAGTAGTATTTAATTTGTGTTTCCTCATTTACTTTTGTATAAAGTATAAAACCAAAATTATGAGCATACAATGGAATGGCGTAATGCCAGCCGTGTTTACATGGTTGAAAGAGTCAAAATCCGGCTCTCTTGAAATCGACTTTGATACAACACAAAAACAGGCTGCAGATATTTTAAAAGCTAAAGGAAAGGGCGGAAGTAGAATGAGCGGACTTGTTGGCTCTGGAACTCTGGGTGAGAATAGCTACCTGAGCATTAAGCAGCGTCTTTCTTTGCTTAAATCTCTTTCTGAGGTTGCTAAAGAATACAATGTCCCGTTGATTAGCGGAGCAGCAGCAGAAACTAAAGAAGAACTTGCCAAAATTGTTGAAGGACTTGCAACAGTTGGAGTTGATACAGTCATGGTTATGCCACCAAAAACTAAGGCGGTTCCTTCTGAAAAAAAAATGTATGAGTACTATGCATTTTCTGAAGCAACTGCAAAAGATGTAGGTGTAACAATTATGCCTTATAACAATCCTGACGCAGCAGGTTATCATGCGCTCTCAACAGACCTTCTTAAAAGACTTTCTGTTCTTCCAGAGGTAACTGCTCTTAAAGTATCGACGATAGATGTTTCAATTATTGAAACTCTGATGTTAGAGAACAAAGATTTAAAAGTTTTGGCAGGAGTAGATACAGTCACTGTATATGCAGGGCTTGCTGGAGCAAGTGGAGGGATTACAGGGGTAGGTACTATATTCCCAAAAGCAAGTGTTACTATGCAGGAGTATGTTTTAAATGGAGAATGGGCTGAGGCAAACAAAATTTCTCAAGCCTTAAATTCATTATCGTATCTGGATGCTCAACCATTGCTTATGGAATATCTTAAGCTTGCTATGGGAATTCATCATAATGATGTTGCTGGAGGGCTTCGTACCTTTGGTAAGAAATTAACTCAACAGCAAATTGATGATGTTCGTGCAAGATATATTTTGGCAAAAGAAAGACTTGAAGTTTTGGATTTAATAGGTTAAGCCTTTCAAATATTAAAAAAAAGAGAAAGCTTCTTTTTTACAGAATGCATAATATAGATATTATTATTATTATTATTATAACACGTTTATTATAATTCTAGAGATGGTTATGAGAAAAGGTTTTTCATCTCAAGGTGTTATTGCAAAAATATTTAGAATCAAAAGGAGTAGCTTACAAACCAGTAAATTTGAAAAAAAACATTTAAAAAATAAGTAAAGATGATTACAGGAAAAAATTATATAGGAAATCAATTAAAAGCATCAGGAACTACAACACATAAAACTATAAACCCGAAGTTAAACATACAAAATCCAACATCTTTTTATCAAGCAACTTTAGAAGAAGTTAATGAAGCTGTAGAATTAGCCGATAGCGCTTTTAAAGTATATCGTAAAGTTTCAGGAGAAAAAAGAGCAGAATTTATAAATGCAATTGCAGATGAAATACTAGCTTTAGATACTGAACTAACTGACATGTATGTGTTAGAGTCTGGTTTACCAGAAGGAAGAGCACAAGGAGAAAGAGGTAGAACTGTTGGCCAGTTAAGAGCTTTTGCTGATTTAATTTTAAAGGATGAATGGAGAAATGTTACTATTGATGAAGCGATTCCTGATAGACAACCTTTACCTAAATCAGACCTTAGAAAAACATCAATTCCTTTAGGGCCTGTTGTTGTATTTGCAGCAAGTAATTTCCCATTAGCTTTTTCAACAGCAGGTGGAGATACAGCTAGTGCATTAGCATCAGGTTGCCCTGTTATTGTAAAGTCACACGCAATGCACTCAGGAACTGGTGAATTAGTAGCTTCAGCTATTATTAAAGCAGCAGAAAAAACAGGAATGCCAAATGGTGTGTTTTCAAATATTACAGGTAGCGGAAGAGTCGTTGGTAGTGCATTAGTAAAACACCCAAAAGTAAAAGCGGTAGGTTTTACAGGAAGTATTGCTGGTGGTAGAGCTCTTTATAATTTAGGATCACAAAGAGATGAGCCAATTCCTGTATTTGCAGAAATGGGAAGTATCAACCCTGTTGTTGTAATGCCAAACGTAATAGAAAACAAATCTTCTGAAACTGCTACAACTTATGCTGGATCAATAACAATGGGTACGGGACAATTTTGTACCAACCCAGGTTTATTATTAACCCTTGCTGGTGACAAAACAGATGTTTTTATTAAAGATTTAGCAGAAAAAACGGTAGCAATTGCACCACAATGTATGTTACACCCTAATATTAAAGATGGTTTTATTTCAAATGGTGAAGTAGTAACTTCTCAACCAGGTGTGCAAATTGTTGGTAAAATTAAAGAAAATGTAAAAGAAAATTTTGCTGCATCTACAATATGTGCGGTATCAGGAGCTGACTTTTTAGCAAACCCTAAAATGCATACCGAAGTTTTTGGTCCTTTTTCTTTAGTTGTAAAAGCAAAA
Source organism: uncultured Flavobacteriaceae bacterium (assembly GCA_964655585.1). Lineage (GTDB taxonomy): Bacteria > Bacteroidota > Bacteroidia > Flavobacteriales > Flavobacteriaceae > Polaribacter. The sequence goes on along the minus strand of CAZZNK010000022.1, from coordinate 1,440 downwards.
GACCAAAGCGAATTGATAGAAGTTATTGATAGTTTAGAAGGTCAATTAACAGGTACAATATTAGCTGAAAAAGAAGATTTTCCGGGATTGCCTGCTGTAACAGATGCTTTACAGGCTAAAGTAGGAAGAATTATTTTTAACGGAGTACCAACAGGTGTAGAAGTTTGTGAGTCAATGACTCACGGTGGTCCATACCCTGCGTCATCAGATTCTAGATTTACAGCTGTTGGTTTAGGAGCTATAAAAAGATGGATAAGACCATTTAGTTTTCAGGATTGGCCAACTGAATTATTGCCGAATGAATTAAGAAAATAAAATTCTTTATCAGTATTTAAAACTGTTAACGGAATTAGAACATTAGATAGAGTATAGAACACTTAAGAATTTAGCTAGTCTAATAAGATTTGAAAGTAATTGGGGGATTCTTTTTAATGGTTAGGCTAGTTTTTAATATTAAATAAATGAGTAAATCAACATTTGTATGTATTGATGCACATACGTGTGGCAATCCAGTAAGAGTAATAAAGGATGGAGGACCTAAACTTATAGGAAATTCTATGAGTGAAAAACGTCAACATTTTTTAAAAGAATATGATTGGATTCGCAAAGGATTAATGTTTGAACCTAGGGGTCATGATATGATGAGCGGAAGTATTTTATTTCCACCACATAATCCCGAAAACGATTTTGCAATTTTATTTATTGAAACCTCAGGTTGCTTACCAATGTGTGGGCACGGAACTATTGGTACAATAACCATTGCTATTGAAGAAGGGTTAATTACGCCCAAAATTCCTGGGAAAATAAAAATGGAAGCGCCTGCTGGCTTAGTTGAAATTGAATATCAACAGACAAAAAATAAGGTAGATTGGGTAAAACTCAAAAATGTAAAAAGTTATTTGGCAGCAGAAAACTTAACGGTAGATTGCCCTGAGTTAGGAGAAATTACTTTTGATGTTTCCTATGGAGGAAATTATTATGCGATTGTAGATCCTCAGAAAAATTTTTCTGGAGTACATAATTTTACTGCGAGTAAAATAATTCAATATTCTCAAGTAGTTCGTGATAGAATCAATGAGAAATATCCAAATATATTTATTCATCCAGAAAATGAAACGATTAGAGATGTAACGCACATGCTTTGGACTGGCAATCCTATTGACCCCACTTCATCTGGAAGAAATGCAGTATTTTATGGCGACAAAGCCATAGACAGAAGCCCTTGCGGAACAGGCACTTCAGCAAGATTAGCACAATTATACGCTAAAGGTAAATTGAGTGTTGGTGAAGCGTATATACATGAAAGTTTTATTGGAAGTAAGTTTATTGGTAAGATTGAAAAAGAGACTACTTTAAATGGGGAAATTGCTATTGTTCCAAGTATTCAAGGTTGAGCAAAAATTTTTGGTCACAATACCATAACAATTGACACCGAAGATG